>CAYOOG010000001.1:0-69222 GCA_964405515.1 uncultured Alphaproteobacteria bacterium
GCCCGTAGGCCAGCGCCGCCGCCGTCGGCTCGTTGATGATGCGCAGCACTTCAAGGCCGGCGATCTTGCCGGCGTCCTTGGTGGCCTGACGCTGAGAGTCGTTGAAATAAGCCGGTACGGTGATGACCGCCTGTTCGACCTTCTCACCCAAATAACTTTCGGCGGTCTCCTTCATTTTTTGCAAGATAAAGGCACTGACCTGGCTCGGGCTGTGGCCCTTGCCCGCCGCCTCCACCCAGGCGTCACCATTGTCCGCCTTGACGATCTTATAGGGAACCATGTCGATGTCTTTTTTGGTCGTGGGGTCGTCGAAGGGCCGGCCTATCAACCGTTTGATGGCGAATAGCGTGTTTTCAGGGTTGGTGACGGCCTGGCGCTTTGCCGACTGGCCGACCAGACGCTCTTCCTCGTCCGTGAAGGCGACCATTGAAGGCGTGGTCCGTGTGCCTTCGGCGTTTTCAATGACTTTGGGGTTGCTGCCGTCCATGATGGCGACGCAGGAATTGGTCGTCCCCAAATCAATACCAATGACTTTTGACATGTTGTTCCTCTTTACGTGGCAGACCGGGGCGGCCAGACATGCACCGCGGCGGTTCCCTTTTTGTTAACCCTGGGGGTTCGGCTTGTCACTCAATCGACCCGATATATAGGAGGGACATGGGGTCGCTACAAGGCGGCAAACGGCCAGAATGGGCCGCAAACCGGTAAAAAACCCCTAAAACCTCCCTTTAAATCGCGGCTTTCCTTGGTTGTTTATACCTTTGTGTCGACCTTGGCGTGGGGGTCGACCGGTCCCTGATCCTTTGTCTCGCCATTATTGGGCTTCTTGCCGTTGTCGGCGATGCCCACCATGGCAGGCCGCAACAGGCGGTCTTTCAGCAAATAGCCCACCTGCACGACCTGGACTATGGTGCCCGCGGGCTGGCCCGTATCCGGCACTTTGAACATGGCCTGGTGCTTGTCGTGGTCGAACATTTCTCCCATGGGCTCGATTGTCTGGATGCCGTTCTTCTCGAACACACTTTTAAGCTCGCGCTCGGTCATCTCTACACCGGCGGCGAGATTGGTCAGACCCTCGTTGCCCTTTCGGCTTTCCTCGGGCGCCGCCTCCAGGGCCCGGCTCAGGTTATCGGCGACGTTCAGCAGGTCGCGGGCGAAATTGGTCACTGCGTACTTTATGGAGTCTTCGCGCTCGCGCTCCGCCCGGCGGCGCAGATTTTCGGTGTCCGCAACGGCCCTCAAGAGCCGGTCCTTCAAGTCGGCGATGATCTCTTCCGGCTCCGCCTCTTCAGCGGCCGCGGCGTTTGCCGCCGCCTCCTCTTCGCCGGCTTCATCCTCCGGCATGGGCGCCGCTTCGAGAGCTTTTTCCTCGTCCGCGTCCTTGGGCTGGTTTTCTTGTTTGGCCTTACTCATCAAGCTGCCTCGTTCTTCGTAAACGCTCAGTGTTATGGGTTTGTGGATGTAAATAGGGGATGGAGGTCAGCCGATCAAGCGGCCAACGACCTGGGCGGTATAATCCACCATGGGCACAATGCGGGCGTAATTGACGCGGGTCGGGCCAATAACGCCCAAGGCGCCCACCACCTTGCCCTTGCCGTTCATATAAGGCGCGACAATAAGCGAAGAACCGGAGAGGCTAAATAAATTGTTCTCGGAACCGATGAAGATGTGCACGCCCTCGCCATCCTGGGCCAACTTCAGCAGTTTGACCAAATCGCGCTTGCTCTCCAGGTCGTCAAAGAGCTTGCGGATAACCTCCAGGTTCTCAACAGCGTCCACATCGTCCAAGAGATTCGAGCGTCCGCGCACAATAAGATTCTGCCCCTTGTCGCCGCCGCTCCAGGCGGCCACGCCCTCCTCGACCACGCGGGCCGACAGGGTATCCAACTCGGCCTGGCGGGCCGCCAGTTCGGCAATGATCTGATCACCGACCTCGTCCAATGTGTGCCCCCGCACCCGCGCGTTCAGGTAATTGCCGGCCTCGGCCAGGGCAGACGGGGTGAGTCCCAGGGGCACGTCGATCAACCTGTTCTCGACCGAGCCGTCGGCGCTCACCATGACGACCAGCGCCCGGCCCGAATCGAGGGATACGAATTCCACGTGCTGCAAGGCGGCCTCTGTCTTTGGCGCCACGACCACGCCCGCACAATGGCAAAGGCCTGACAGGGCGGTCACGGCCTCGGTCAGGACCTCTTCCATGTCGTGCCCGGCGGCGGTGCAGCGGCCCTTGATGTCGATCCGCTCCTGATCGGTCAGGTGGCCGACTTCCAAAAGCCCGTCGACAAATATGCGCAAGCCCGTTTGCGTCGGCAGCCGCCCGGCGGAAGTGTGGGGCGCGAACAAAAGGCCGGTTCGCTCCAAAAGGGCCAAGACGTTGCGCACGCTGGCCGGAGACAGATTCATCGGCAGCCGTTCGGCGATAGTGCGCGAGCCGACGGGCGCGCCGGTTTTCAGATAGGTCTCCACCACCTGACGGAAAATCTGCCGCGATCTATCGTTCAACTCTCTAATCATGGGCCCAATTTGTCGGGGATTTCATCTTGAATGTAGGTGCGCGGCGGCCTTGCGTCAACGCGGCCCGGCGCCCCGAAGGGCTTGCCCGGTAACGGCAAGGCTGGACCTTCCGGTCCGATAGGGCTAGAAATCCGGGCTCTGAAGCTTTTTGCGGAGATCATCATGCGTCCTTCCGGCCGTGCCGACGACGAACTACGGCAAATCTCGTTGGAGACCGGCGTGAGCAAGCACGCCGAAGGCTCCTGTCTGGTGCATTTCGGCGACACGCGGGTTCTGTGCACGGCCAGTCTCGACGAGGGTGTGCCCCACTGGCTGTGGAACACCGGCAAAGGCTGGGTTACGGCGGAATACGGCATGTTGCCCCGGGCCACCGGCCAGCGCACCCAGCGCGAGGCGGTGCGGGGCAAGCAGACCGGTCGTAGCCAGGAAATTCAGCGTCTTATCGGCCGCTCCCTGCGCTCGGTCACGGATATGTCGCGCCTTGGCGAACGGCAGATCAAGGTGGATTGTGACGTTATCCAGGCCGACGGCGGCACGCGCACGGCCTCCATCACCGGTGCTTACGTGGCTCTTCACTTGTGTTTCGCCGACATGGCCGGGCGTGGTCTGGTCGAGGAAAACCCCCTTGGCGATCAGGTAGCGGCTGTCTCCTGCGGGCTGTTGGGTGGCAATTCCATTCTTGATCTGGACTATGCCGAGGACAGCACGGCCCAGGCCGACGCCAACTTCGTCATGTCCGGCGCCGGCGGTCTTATCGAGGTCCAGGGCACCGCCGAAGGCGACCCCTTTTCCCGCGGTGAATTTATCGCCATGCTCGACCTCGCGACCGCTGGCATCGCCGAATTGTGCCGCCTGCAGCGCCAGACCCTCGGTTTATGACGAGACGCCCGTGACGGCGCTGCTCAAGCGGGAAGTCCTGGTCCTGGCCAGCCATAACGCCGGCAAGGTACGGGAAATTGCTGATCTGCTGACGCCCCATGGCGTGCATGTCGTCTCCGCCGGCGATCTGGCCCTTGAGGAACCGGAAGAAACCGGGTCAAGCTTTGCCGCCAACGCTGAGCTGAAAGCAAGGGCTGCGGCGCAAGCTTCAGGCAAACCGGCATTGGCGGACGATTCCGGCCTTGCCGTGGCGGCGCTCGATGGCGCGCCCGGTATCCGGTCGGCCCGATGGGCCGGCGAGGGGCGCGATTTTCGCACCGCCATGGAAAAGGTCGAAGGGTTGCTCACCGACAGGCTTGGCCCCTTATCTGACGACCCGGCAAAGCGCAGCGCCGCCTTCGTCTGCGCCCTGGCGCTGGCTTGGCCCAATGAATGCGATGGGCCGGTGGAGATCTTTGAAGGCCGGGTCGAGGGGACACTCGTCTGGCCGCCCCGGGGCGACAAGGGGTTTGGCTACGATCCCATATTCCAGCCGGAGGGTTACGATCAAACCTTCGGCGAGTTGGACCCAGAGGTTAAGCACCGCATCAGTCACCGCGCCGATGCCTTCGCAAAGTTGGTCGATGCCTGTTTCAATTAGTCCGGGCTTCGGGGTCTATATCCACTGGCCCTTCTGCGCCTCCAAGTGCCCTTACTGCGACTTCAACAGCTACGTGATCGAGGATCCGGACCCGGACCACTGGTCGCGGGCGCTGGTCGCGGAGCTGGATCACTACGCCCGGCAAACACCCGGGCACATGGTGACCTCGGTATTTTTCGGCGGCGGCACACCGTCGCTGATGGCGCCCCGTGTTGTGGAGGCCGTGTTGGAACGTATTGCCAGGCGCTGGCCCCTGGCGCCGGACGTGGAAATTTCGCTGGAAGCCAATCCCACAAGCGTTGAGGCGGAGAACTTTTTCGACCTGGCGTCGGTGGGGGTGGACCGGCTGTCGCTCGGCGTACAGGCCCTGGATGACCAGGCGCTACGGGCCCTCGGCCGCAACCACACGGTGGCCGAGGCCTTGGCCGCTCTTGATGTGGCGCGGGCTCATTTCCCCCGCGCCTCCTTTGATTTGATCTACGCCCGCCCCGGGCAGTCGCCGGACGGCTGGGCGGGTGAACTGGACGCGGCCCTCGTCCTCGGCCCGGATCACCTGTCCCTCTACCAATTGACCATCGAGCCCAAGACACCCTTTCATGCCTTGGAGGCGCGCGGCGATCTGGTTCTGCCGATGGAAGACAATGCCGCCCGCATGTACGAATTGACACAGGAGCTTTGCGAGGCTGCCGGCCTTCCGGCCTACGAAATCTCAAACCATGCCCGGCCCGGCGAGGAATGCCGCCACAACATGACCTACTGGCGCATGGGCGAGTACTTGGGCATCGGCCCCGGCGCCCACGGCCGGGTGAAGGTGGACGGCGTGCCTCATGCGACGGTCGCCCACGCCGCGCCCGGCGACTGGCTTCAGGCGGTGGCCAACGAGGGTTGCGGCGCCCGATCCACGGACCCCTTGAGTATCGAGGAACAGGTCTCGGAATTCCTGCTTATGGGTCTCAGAACCCGCGAGGGGGTTGACCTGCCGCGGCTTACCAAACTGGCGGGGCGGCCCTGGCGGGACTGCATGTCCGCGCCGGGCCGGGCGCAGTTGCTGGAGGAAGGGTTTCTCAGCGAAGAGGGGGAGCGTCTCGTGGTCACGCCCCGGGGCCGGCCCTTGCTTAACGGTGTCCTGGCGCGGTTGCTTTTTTGATAGCCACCGCCTCCCGCTCCCCCTTCCCAACCACCCGACGAGCGTACCCTTGGGGTGGTTGGAGCGGGAAAGCGTAGTCAACAGATAATGCTTTTCTAGTTTACCTGTTCTTCGAAGGTGCGCGGTGCAGGTTGGATAACCATGAGCCGGTTGGGGCGCACCTCCATGACCGCCAAGCCTCGCTCTACCACTCCGTCGGTCCCGAAGCGAAAGATGCCGTCGGTCCCGGCGAAGCCGCGGGTTGACATAATGGCCGTGCGCGAGAACACGCCCTCGCCCGGCGGCGCCTGGTCGCGGCCCAAGAGCCCGGCGAGCGCCACGGCGTCGTAGGCCAAGCTGGCGATACGCGGCGCGGCCTGGCCGTATATCTCCTGAAAACGCTGGCGAAATGTGGCGACCGATTGGGGCTCCGGCGCGGCGAACCAACCGCCAACCAGGGCGGGCTCGCGGCCAATGTTCTCGTCGTCCCATTGGCCGCTCCCAAGGACGCGAATTTTGGTCGGGTCCACGTCGTAGTAGGGCAGTAGAAGCGCCACTTTTTGCAATCGCTCGCCGCCTTCCGGCAGGACGACTGCGTCGAACTCCACTTCGCCCAGGGTTTCCAGCCCTTCGAGCCGCTTCAGCGCTTCGGCGGAAATTTCATCCTCTATTTCCTCCAGGAGCTTTCGCTGCTCGAGAAGCGCGTCGCGGCGCTGGTCGTAACTGGCAAGACTGCGCACGGCGTCGTGGATCGCCGGGCCCGAGGCCTCTACCTGGTCCGGGTAGACCTCGACCTGGACCACCATGCCCCCGCGCGCCTCGGCGGCACGGTCCAGGGCCCGCACGATCACGGCGCCGTAGGGGCTGTCGGGCACCAGGGCGGCTATCCGCCAAAGACCACGGGAGACTGCGTAACCGACCACACGTCCCACCTGCTCCTCGGGCATGAAGCCCAGCAGGAACACGCCGTCGCCGGCCACGGCGCGGTCGGTGGAAAAGGCAACCATGTTGATCCCGCGGGCGCGGGCCGCAGGGGCCGCGGCGGCGACCGACGAAGACAGCAGGGGCCCCAATATCAATTCGGCGCCCTCTTCCAGGGCTGCAAGTGCTGCGCTGGCTGCGCCTTCCGGCGTACCGCCGGTATCCTTGGGCAAGAGCTCGAGCCGCCGGTCACCGACATCGAACAGGGCCAATTGAGCGGCATCCAGAAGAGCCCGGCCGATATCACGGCTCGCCCCGCTCAAGGGCAACAGCAGGGCTACCTTCAAGGGCGCCTCCTCGGACGCCAGGGGCGGCACAAGCACCGGCGCCTTGAAAACCGGGCCCAGGTGCGACAATCGAGCCTCGCTCTCGGGGGCCGGTGAGGCCATGGGCTCGGGGGCTGGCGTCGGTGTGGGCTGCACCACTGCCCGGGGCGGCGCCTTCGCCACCCTTACGGGCGGGGCCTCGGGCAAGGGCGTCTCGACAGCCCGCTGCGGTGTTGGCCTCGGCGTTTGCCTTGGCGACGCGGCTTTTTCTGGCCAAGCCGCGCGCTCTCTGGGTACTGTCGGAGAGCCACAGCTGCTGAGCAAAAGGGCGGCAGCGATCAGGCAAGACGCAGCGCCGGCCAGGGACTGGCTCAGGCGCGGCGATACGGTCAACCAACAGAAGTCCAAAAGCAGGAAAAATGGGCGGCGCACGAAAAACCCCTAAAGGCAGAATCAAGGCGGCGGAGTCTAGCGGCGGGCAAGGCCCAAGTAAACGCGTGGCGCCGGGCCTTTATTTGGTGGCCACGCCCATTGGCAACATGGCCGATATTACTCTTCGGGCGCTGGAGGTGCTGGCCGGGGCAGACGTCATCGCCGCCGAGGACACGCGGGTGACGCGCAAACTGCTGGTCCGGCATGGCATAGAGACAACCCTGGTGGCCTATCATGACCATAGCGGCACCCGCGCCCGGGAAGGCCTGCTCAAACGGCTGGAGGCGGGCGAGCGCGTGGCGCTGGTAAGCGACGCCGGCACGCCGCTGATCTCCGACCCAGGTTTTAAGCTTGTCGCCGCCGCACGGGAGCGCGGCCTGATGGTTACGGCGCTGCCAGGGGCCTCTTCGGTGTTGACAGCGCTGACTTTGAGCGGCCTGCCCAGCGATCAGTTCTTCTTTGCCGGTTTCCTGCCATCGAAAAGAGTGGCGCGAAGGAATGCCCTCGATCGTTTGTGCCGGATTCCGGCGACCCTGGTTTTCTTTGAATCCGCCCGGCGGCTCGCCCGCTCGCTTCGGGATATGGCTGATGTGCTCGGCCCCCGCGCCGCCGCCGTGGTGCGCGAGGCGACCAAGAAGTTTGAAGAAGTCCGCCCCGGCGTGCTCGGGGAATTGGCCGATCATTACGACGAGGCGGGCACCCCCAAGGGCGAGGTCGTGGTGGTCGTCGGCCCGCCCACCGAGGATGTGGTTGTGTCCGATGAGGCCCTCGACCATTTGCTCGAAGCGGCGTTGGGGCGCCTCAGCCTGAGCCGCGCCGTGGCCGAGGTGAGCTCGGAGACAGGCGTGGCGCGCAAGCGGGTCTATGACCGGGCGCTGGTCCTGAAAGCGCGTTCATGAGCTTGCCCTCCCCGGCGAGGCAGAAGGCCTGGCGCGCCGGTCGTTGGGCGGAGGAATTGTGCGTCATGCTCCTGCGCCTCAAGGGCTATCGCATCCTGGCGCGCGACCTGCGCACACCCCTGGGCGAAGTGGACATTGTGGCTCAGCGCGTGGCCCCGCTCGGCCGGGTCGTGATCTTCGTTGAGGTTAAGGCCCGGCGCAACTGGCGGGATGCCCTGGAGGCCCTGGGCCAGCGGCAACAGCAACGCATCTCCCGTGCCGCCGCGCATTTTCTGGCCGGCCACCCGGACCTTGCCGGGCTGGACGCGCGCTTTGACGTCATGCTGGTGGTGCCCTGGCGCCTGCCGCGCCATATTGTAAATGCCTGGGGCCTGTGAGCCGGGCAGTGTTCGTGTATTATCTAATCCTGTATGCGTATCGAAAGAGGGAATTCATATCCATGACGTCCGGCAATTTTCGCCACTCGCCCCGTCCCATCCGTGCCCTTGTTTTATCGGCTTTTTGTGGGGCGATGTTGCTCGCCCAGGGCGGTTGCGTCGCGCCCCTGCTCTTCGTTGGCGCCAGCACCACGGGCGCGGTGGTCGGCGCCCAGGAGCGCTCGCCCAAGGATGCCCTGAAGGACACCTGGATCGCCACCCAGGTTCAACATCATCTGGCGCAAACACCAAAAGGCAAGCTCACTCATGTTGGTGTTGAAGTGCACGAGGGCCGGGTCATGCTGACAGGTGTGGTCAAAACCGAAGAGGACCGGGAAGAGGCGGGCAGCCTTGCCGCCAAGCCCAATGGCGTGAAGGAGGTCCTGAACGAGTTACAGATTCGCGACGAACACCCGGAAAAGCAGTACCTGAAGGATGCCACCATTACCACGCGGATCAGAAAACGCCTGATGTCGGACGCCGAGATTTACGACATCAACTATTATGTCGAAACTGTAAACGGCATGGTTTACCTTTTGGGCATTGCCCGCAGCGATGGTGAACTGACCAAGGTGACCGACCACGCGCGTAGCGTATCCGGGGTCCAGGAAGTCATTAGCCACGTTCGAGTCAAACCGCCGGAAGAAGCGGACGAGGGTGAAGCGCCGCCTCCGCCTCCGCCGGCCCAATAGTCAGGAGCGTCCGCCGGACATGAGTCTCAAAATCGCCATCCAGATGGACCCGGTCGAAGAGATCAATATCGACGCCGACAGCACCTTTGCCCTGGCCATGGAAGCCCAGGCTCGCGGCCACGGGATATATTATTACCTGCCGGAGCAGTTAAGTTACCTCAACGGTAAGGTCACGGCGGTGGCCCGGTCCCTGGAGCTGCGCCGTGAACGCGGCAATCATTTCAGCGCAGGCGAACCGGAGCTCCTTGATCTGGCCGAAGTGGACGTTGTGCTCATGCGCCAGGATCCCCCCTTCGACATGGCTTACATTACGGCCACCCACGTGCTCGAACACGTCATGGACCGCACCCTGGTGATTAACGACCCGGTCGAGGTTCGCAATGCCCCGGAAAAGCTCTTCGTCACCCATTTCGCCGATTTCATGCCGCCGACACTGATTTCCTATGATGTAGAGGCCATATCAGCCTTTCGGGAAGAGCACGGCGAGATCATCGTCAAGCCCCTGTTCGGCAGCGGCGGCGCCGGTGTCTTCCATCTCAAGCCCGAAGATGACAACCTGAATTCTCTTCTGGATGTGCTCATGGAAGGTGCGCGTGAGCCGGTTATGGCGCAGCTCTACCTGCCGGAAATCAGGCAAGGCGACAAGCGCGTCATCCTTGTTGACGGAGAGCCCGCGGGGGCCTTGAACCGGGTCCCGGCGGTTCGTGAGGCCCGCTCGAACCTGCACGTTGGTGGGCGCGCCGAGAAGGCGGAAGTAGACGACCGCGACCGGGAAATTTGTGCCGCCATTGGTCCCGAGCTGGCCCGCCGTGGCATGGTTTTCGTGGGAATCGACGTCATCGGCGGGTATTTGACCGAGATTAACGTCACCTCGCCCACCGGAATTCAGGAAATCGACAAATTCAATAAGAGCAATATTTCGAGCCTGATCTGGGACGCAATCGAGCGCCGCCACGGCAAGATCGCCGGCAGCTAATTCGGCGCCGACGTTACCCTGCGCCTGCCACCCGAGCGGGTGCCGGGCGGCGAAGGCAGCAGCCAATATCCTCTGTTCTACGCTTGAGGCAACCCGTCGAGAGTGCTTTCCGGGCAGATGGAACCAGTTTGATGGGTGCAAATCGATTTCCCAGGTAGGCGCGGCGTGAAGCGCGATATGGTATATCGGGCAAGCACCGCAACGCCCCTCGGGGACCGATTTGCCCCACCGAAGGCCGGGTTCTTTTGCACCTTGGCGTTGTTGCGTTCCTTATTCGATGTCCCACATCGTAAGGCGGAGCGCTCCTTGCCAAGGCGCAAAATAATCTCGGTCAAATGATTCTATATGCCCGGAAAACACTCTAGGGTGTGGCCCATGGTCGCGCACGTAAATACCGTTGCCTTTCTGGGCATCGAGGCCCGCGCCGTCGATGTGCAGGTGCAGATGACCTCGGGGCTACCCGCCTTTGCCGTGGTCGGCCTGGCCGACAAGGCGGTGGCGGAATCCCGCGAGCGCGTGCGCGCGGCGCTTTCCTCCATCGGCCTCGCCCTGCCGCCCAAACGCATTACCGTGAACCTTGCGCCCGCCGACCTGCCCAAGGAAGGCAGCCATTACGACTTGCCCATCGCCTTGGGGCTCTTGGTGGCCATGGGTGTTCTGCCGCCGGACGAGGTCGAACACTTCACCGTGCTCGGCGAACTTTCCCTCGACGGCAACCTGGCGGCGGTGGCCGGTGTCCTGCCGGCGGCCTTGGAAGCGGCGGCGGCCGGGCGAGGGCTGATCTGTCCCGCCGCCACCGGGGGTGAGGCGGCCTGGGCCGGAGAGGTCGAGGTTCTGGCGCCGGGCTCGCTTTTGGCGCTGATCAACCATTTCAAGGGCACGCAAGTCTTGACGCCGCCGCAACCGGGTGAGGCCGAGGACGCCGCCAGCGCGCTTGACCTTGCCGACATCAAGGGACAGGAGACCGCCAAACGGGCGCTTGAGGTGGCCGCCGCCGGGGGCCACAACCTTCTGATGATCGGGCCGCCCGGGGCTGGCAAGTCCATGCTCGCGGCGCGCCTGCCCGGGCTGCTGCCGCCCTTGTCGCCCGGCGAGGCCCTGGAAGTGAGCATGGTGGCCAGCGTTGCCGGTGAACTGGCGGACGGCAAGCTCACGCGCCGCCGGCCCTTTCGCGAGCCCCATCACAACGCCTCCATGGCGGCGCTCGTCGGCGGCGGCCTGAAGGCCAAGCCGGGGGAGGTCTCGCTGGCCCATTTGGGCGTGCTGTTTCTGGATGAGTTCCCGGAATTTTCGCGGAACGCGCTTGATTCCCTGCGCCAGCCCCTGGAGACCGGCCGGGTTTCGGTGGCCCGCGCCAACGCCCACGTGACCTATCCGGCGCGGGTGCAGTTGGTGGCCGCCATGAACCCCTGCCGTTGCGGTTATCTGGCGGACGCGGCCCGGGCCTGCAACCGGGTGCCCAAGTGCGCCATTGAATATCAGTCGAAAATCTCCGGCCCGCTCTTTGATCGCATCGACCTGCACATGGAGGTGCCGGAAGTACGCGCCCAGGATCTGACCTTGCCGCCGCCGGCGGAAAACTCCGCCGCCGTGGCGGCGCGGGTGGCTTCGGCCAGATCGGTGCAATTGGAGCGCTACGAGCGCTTGGCGCCGGGCGCCGGCGTGCGCACCAATACCGACGCCGACGGCGAATTGCTGGAAGAAGTGGCGCGGCCCGATGAAGCGGGCGCCTCGACGCTCGCCGAAGCGGCGGAGCACATGCGGCTATCGGCGCGCGGCTACCACCGGGTGTTGCGCGTGGCGCGCACGCTCGCCGATCTCGACGGCGGCGAGGGCGTCAAGCGGCTGCACATCGCCGAGGCGCTGTCCTATCGGCGCATTGCCTTGCCGAGGTAAGACAAAGCCTTCATTCGCACGCGCCGTCTTCACAGGTGATGTCACTCTTATCCGCGTCCTGTGTGCAGACGCAACCGTCCTCTTCTTCCTCGCAATCCCAATACGCCGTGCCCTCGCAACATTCGACGGGGGTGCCGTCTTCGTCCGTTACCTCTTCAGTCACGAATTCAGTGAAATCCACGCAGGAAGATGTTCCACTGCTGGAGCCGCTGCTTCCGGAACTGCTGGATCCCTCTCCGCCGCTTGTTCCGCTGCTCGATCCGTCGGTGCCCACACCCGTGTCGTCGCCGGAACCTCCTCCATTCACGTCCTCGCAGCGCTGCTTCAGGCTCACCAGGTCATCCGGGGAGTAGGCATTTTCGAATCGGCGCGTGCACCACCCTTCCATTCCTGTGAATACGGCAAATGCCCCCGCGCCGCCGGCGATGAGCCCGGCCAAAGGATGCTTTAGCGTGTAGGTGCCTACCAGTCCGCCAACAACAAAACCGCCGGCGCTCAAACCCACAAGGCACATGTCCACGGCGGTATTGCGCAGAACCGTATCAACCATGTGGTCGCAATCCAGACCGCCGCCAGAGGCGTAACCGAACGTGCAGCTCAAGCTTTCGGTACCGTCGCACTCCAGCGAAGCGGTCCCTGTATCCGACCAAGCAAGAATCTTGCGCTGCTCGGTTTGCCAGATGTTTGCAGATTCTGTCCTGGGGTCCACATCGGGCAATGAAAGGATCGGCATGATAGGACGTTCCAACACAGTCTCCGACCACAAGGAAATACCGTTGCGTTCCACCCACTGGTCGATCATGTCGTTGTCGAACTGCCGATCGTCAACGCCGACGTCAACTGAAAGCCGCATGACAATCTCATAACCGGCAAGACGGCTTCTAAACGTCGACATTTTCGTCGCACTGGTTTTCAAGTGATAAATGATGACGTTGTATTCGTTGGTGGTGAACAATACTAAATCCGGCGAACCTCCCCGTTTCCGATTCCCCAGGGTGTGCTCGATTTCATAGCCCTCCGGCAATGCCGGGCCAAACTTTGCCTCCAGCCAGGCCGAGCTGCGGCAGGCGCCGTCGAAATAAATCTTACCGCCCATGCAGGCGCTGCCCGTGAGGCCCATGGGTCCCGTGAGTGCGTCCAGTCTGGTGGGCTGTGCGAGGGCCGGTGAAGCGGCCGAATGGATAACGATTGATACGCCAAAAAGAAAAATAGCGGCGAGCGACACAAGCCCCGTTCCGCCGGATTGTTTTACCGTCATGACAACTACCCCTAAAATAGCGCCATCTCGCTGCGCGAAATGGAATTGTCAACCAACCAGGGGGCCGCGTCAACGTTGCGCAGCCTGGCAAGAGTTCAGCCCCCGGCAGGGAAAGTCACCCTGCTACTTTTTCTTCTTTTTCTTTTTGTCGAGCTTGGTGATTTTCTGGCCTTCGAAGGTCAGATTGTACATCAGGCCCTTGTTGGAAAAGATGAAGCCGATGATCGGTTCCTTGAGCGTTTCGGTGTCGATCTCGCCGCCGGCGCCCATGTCGGCGACGGCGACGCTGCCGTCGATGCCGGCTTCCCAGCCGTCGCTTTCCTGGAAGTCCTCAAGGGCATAGTCCTCCATGAACAATATGACCTCGGATTTTTTCTGGGCGCCGATCTGAAAACCGATGGAAGCGCCGGCGATGCTGTAATAGGCCACGGTTTTCCCATCAACAATAAGCGCGCCTTCGCCGTATTCGCCGCCGATGCCTAGCCCGGCCTTGAGAACCTTGGGAAACACCAGATAGCCCTCGGCCTCGCCCGCCAGTTCCTTGCCCTCTGGGGATTCTTCGCTGAAGCGTTCGAGCGCCGCCTTGACGCGGGCGTCAATCTCGCGGGCCGATGCCGCCTCGGCCGCGCGTTCCGAAAATACAAGGGCCAGGCCCAAGATAACGGCGGCGGCGATGATGCGTCTGGTCATGTTCGACTCCTCCGAATTGCCCCCTAGAAGCGGGATCAGAGTTTAGGCCTCGCTTACGTCCATGCCAATGTCCACGGCGGGGGCCGATTGGGTGATGCGCCCGACGGAAATATGATCGACACCGGTGAGTGCTATGGCCCGGATGGTCTCGAGCGTGACACCGCCCGACGCCTCAAGCTTGGCTTTTCCGCGCGCCAGCGCCACCGCCCCTTTAAGCGTGTCCAGGTCCATGTTGTCGAGGAGCAGCCAGGTCGCGCCGCTGGCCAGGGCCTCTTTCACTTGATCCAAGGTGTCGCACTCTATTTCGATATCTTTAATGCCCTTGGCCCGGACGGCTTCAATAGCCGCGCCAATACCGCCCGCCAGCGCCACGTGGTTGTCTTTGATCAGCACGGCGTCGTATAGCCCGAAGCGGTGGTTTTCGGCGCCGCCCAGGCGCGTGGCGTACTTGGCCAGACGGCGCAGGCCGGGAATGGTCTTGCGCGTATCCAAAAGCACGGCGCCGGTACCCGCGATCTCGTCCACGTAGGCGCGGGTCAAGGTGGCGATCCCCGAAAGGTGCTGCAGCGCATTCAGCGCCGTGCGTTCGGCGGTTAGAAGCGCCGCCGCCGGGCCTTCGACCTTGGCGAGAATTGTATCGGCTGCGATCTGGTCACCGTCGTCGGTGCAAGATTCAAAACGGACATCACGGTCGACCTGATGAAAGATTTCCGCCGCCACGCCAAGTCCGGCGACGACCATGGGCTCGCGGGCGCAGAGTTGCGCGGCAAGCCGCGCGCCTTCGGCAACGACGCAACTGCTGGTCAGGTCACCGGACCCGATATCCTCAGCCAGGGCACGCGCTGCAAAATCGCGAATGTCATCGTTAATGTCGGTGCCCGACGGATCCATTGTTTCAATGGGGAATCAGCGGGGAAAAATTTGGCGGGCGTGTGGGGCGCTCAAGCGACGGCGCGCCGCGGTTCCGCTTCCTTCTTCTCGGCCTTTTTCTTGGGTGACATCTCGAGCATCTTTTCCAAGGGTGCCCGGGCGGCGATGCGCACATCCTCGGGCAGCTCGATCTGCGGCGTCATGTCGCGCAAACTGAGATAAAGTTTTTCCAGAGTATTCAGCGCCATGTAGGGGCAGTTGTTGCAACCGACGCAGCCGTCGGCGCCCGGCGCACCGATAAAATTTTTCTCCGGCGCCAGTTTTTGCATGTGGTGAATAATTTTCGGCTCGGTGGCGATGATGATGTCGGTGGCGTCCGAATTGACGACGAAGTCGATCATGCCGGAGGTCGAACCGATATGGTCGGACAAGGCCAAAATCTCGGGTGGGCATTCCGGATGCGACGTCACGGGCGCATTTGGATACTGCGTCTTGAGGCGCACCATTTCACGGTGGGAGAACTGCTCATGCACGACGCAGGTACCCGGCCAAAGCTCAATGTTATCGCGGCCGGTCTGTCGTATCAGGTGCGCGCCTAGATATTTGTCGGGCGCGAAGATGATCGGCTGATCCTTGGGAAGTTGACGGATGATGGCCTCGGCGTTGGTCGAGGTGACAATGATATCGGAAAGCGTCTTTACCTCGGCCGAACAGTTTATGTAAGTCAGCGCCAGATGATTCGGGTGTGCCTCGCGGAAGCGCCGGAAGTCGCCGGGCTGGCACGATGTTTCAAGCGAGCAACCGGCCTCCATGTCGGGCAAGAGCACAACGCGGTCGGGGCTTAGAATCTTTGCCACTTCGGCCATGAAAAGCACGCCGCAAAAAACAATGACATCAGCGTCCGTGGCCGCTGCCTTCCGGGACAGGTCGAGGGAGTCGCCGACAAAATCGGCAACGTCCTGAATTTCGCCGTCCTGGTAAAAGTGCGACAAGATCACGGCGTTACGTTCCCGCCGCAAGCGGTCGATCTCTTTTTCAAGGTCCAGGAAGGGGTCGATTTCGGACACGGCACCCAGGCCGTTTAAAGGCAAATCAGTAACTGAGCTCATGGCTTTCTCGTGAAATCTCTGGCGTCGGCCATTTGTTCGGCAAAACCTACACTCATTGCGCGGCGAAAAACAACCAAGAACGGCGTCTACTTTACGCCCCGTGCCGAGCGCCCTATTCCCAAGAAATAGTATGTCCGGGCGGGGGATACCAGTGTTTATCGCCCTGAAGGGCGCAAAGTCACGGCTGGACCCGCTCTTGCGCGGGTGGCCAAAGGCGGTACTCTCTCTCCCTTTCACCGCCCCACGGCGGAATCTGGTATTTGGCCAAGGAGAATCCCGGTGTCCGAAGGACCGGAAAGCAAGAGCATCCGTGCCTTGATCGCGGTTTATGGCCGGCCGGCGATCCTCGCGCTGTTTCCGCTCGGGTTCGCGAGCGGCCTGCCCCTGGCGCTGACCGCTTCCACACTCATGGTGTGGATGGCGGAATCCGGCGTCGATTTGGCCACCATCGGTCTTTTTGCCTCGGTGGGCACGCCCTATGCGCTGAAGTTCCTTTGGGCCCCGGTGATGGACCGGGTGGTGCTGCCCTGGCTCGGTACAACCCTTGGCCGCCGCCGGGGCTGGATTCTACTGACCCAGGTCTTGCTTATGGTGGCCCTGGTTGCTCTGGGCGCCAGCGCGCCCGATCGCAGCGCCGGGATCACTGCAATTCTTGCGTTTACCGTGGCCTTCCTGTCCGCTAGCCAGGATATCGTCATAGATGCGTTCCGCGTGGAATCCCTCGAAGAACGTGAACAGGCCGCGGGCGCGGCGGCGGTTGTTTTCGGCTACCGCGTCGGCATGTTGGCCTCGGGTGCGGGAGCGCTTTACCTGGCAAGCTACGCCTCCTGGGCCGTGGCCTATACGGTCATGGCGGGGCTGATGCTGGTGGGCGTGGTGACGGTGCTGCTGCGGCCCGAGCCGGCGCCCGAATCTGCGGTTAACGCGGACAGGCCCATTTCCCCAGGCGGCGCCAACAATCTGGATGCAGCGCTGGCTTGGCTGCGGGAAGCCGTCGTCGCTCCCTTCGCCGACTTCACCCGCCGCCGCGGCTGGCTGGCGATTCTGCTTTTTGTCATGCTCTACAAGTTCGGCGACAGTCTGGCCGGTGTCATGACCAGTCCATTCCTGGTGGATGTCGGCTTCAGCAAGATCGAGATCGCCAACGTCAGCAAGGTCTACGGCTTTGGCGCGACGATGGCCGGGCTGGCCTTGGGCGGCGGTCTGATGAACGCCGCCGGCATGTGGCGCTCGCTGTGGGTCTGCGGCGTTCTGCAACTGCTCTCGAACTTCATGTTCGCGGTGCAGGCCATGGTGGGCGCAAACCTCGGCCTACTCGCCCTTACCATCGGCATCGAAAACCTGGCGGGCGGCATGGGCACGGCGGTATTCGTGGCTTACCTGTCGTCCCTTTGCAATGTCTCCTACACGGCGACCCAATACGCGCTTCTGTCGTCCTTCATGGCGGCGGCGCGAACCTGGCTGTCGTCCAGCGCCGGCTTCGCGGCGGAGGCAATGGACTGGGTCGGATTCTTCATCATGACGGCGTTCGCCGCCCTGCCGGGTCTCGTTCTTCTGTGGTGGTTGGGGCGGCGGGAAGAGCGCCGCCCCTAGTTGGGCCCCTGACCGGGGACGCGGCCTCATCCTGTCGGCGACACTCTTGTCCGGCGAAGAAATCAATTCATTGCTCGACAGGGATTCTGACAGCGGCTACTTTTGTTTTCAGTAAGCGCGGTCAATAATTTTTCAAACGACCCTATTCCTCGTTTTTTCTCCGTCGGTGCCATGGCTGAAGACTCCTCCCCCGCCAAAAAAAGCGCTCTCGACAAAGACCTGAAAAAGATCGTCCGCCTGGAAAAGGCCGGGCGCAAGGTTGGGCTTGAAGTCGGCAAGCTGGGCATTGGCGTTCTGTTTCTGCTTTGCGTTCTCGCCTATGTCTTGCTGACATCAAGCGGTGTGGACGGCGCCGTGTACGTTGTGGCTGCCGGCGTCATCGGCGGCTACATGGCCATGAACATCGGCGCCAACGACGTGGCCAATAACATGGGCCCGGCTGTAGGCTCGAAAGCCCTGCCGATTATGGGCGCCTTGTTCATTGCGGCTATTTGCGAAACCGCCGGCGCCTTGATCGCCGGCGGCGATGTGGTCAGGACCATATCCAAGGGCATCATCGACATAAACGCAGTGCCCGGTCTCGATGCCTTTATCTGGGCCATGCTGGCGGCGCTTTTGGCGGCGGCGATTTGGGTCAACATCGCAACCTACATCGGCGCGCCGGTGTCGACCACCCATGCCATTGTTGGCGGGGTCATGGGTGGCGGCGTGGCGGCGGCAGGCTGGTCCGCTGTTGATTGGCTGGTCTTGGGCAAGATCGCCGCAAGCTGGGTTGTCTCGCCGGTTATGGGCGGGGTCATAGCCGCATTGATCCTCTATGCGGTGAAACGGTTGGTTGT
The DNA here is from genome assembly GCA_964405515.1 of uncultured Alphaproteobacteria bacterium. Taxonomy (GTDB): domain Bacteria; phylum Pseudomonadota; class Alphaproteobacteria; order JAPYRI01; family JAPYRI01; genus CAYOOG01. The sequence goes on from CAYOOG010000001.1 coordinate 18,077, forward strand.
GTTTCAAGATGACCGAATAGCGGCCTCGCGGCGATGGGTGCCGATTTTCGTCGCCATTATGTCCAGCGCCTTTTCGGTCTATCTGGTGATGAAGGGGCTGAAGCACGTATGGAGGCCCGGCGCTTTCGGCTTGTTCGGTATCGGGCTGGCGGCCTTTATCTTGACCATTGCCGCCATGCGCCCGGTTATCAGGGCGGCCTCGGCCAAACTAGAAAATAGGCGCAAGTCCGTCGCCCGCCTGTTCACGGTTCCCCTGATATTCTCAGCGGCGCTCTTGTCCTTTGCTCACGGCGCCAACGATGTGGCCAATGCGGTCGGGCCGTTGGCGGCCGTGGTCTCGGCGGTCTCCAGCGGTGGTGTCGAGGCCGAGGTGAATGTGCCCTTGTGGGTGCTTGTTGTGGGCGCCGTCGGCATTTCAGCGGGATTGGCACTCTATGGTCCCAAGCTCATTCGCATGGTGGGTGAAAAGATTACGCGTCTTGATCCCATTCGCGCCTATTGCGTGGCGCTTGCTGCCGCGGTCACGGTGATTATCGCCTCGGCCTTGGGCCTGCCGGTCAGTTCTACCCACATCGCCGTGGGGGGAATTTTCGGCGTTGGTTTTTTGCGCGAATACCTGACCAACCGCAATCGCCGGTTAAGTTATGCCGCCGCCGCTGCCGCACCGCAACCCACCGCAGATGACAACGAAGACCTCGATGCGGAGCCCGACCGCAAGGCGACAAAAAAGGCCCTCAAGAAAGCGCGCAAACGGCGCCTGGTGCGGCGCCAACACTTTTACGCCATCATTATGGCCTGGGTCATCACCGTGCCCAGCGCCGCCATAATGTCGGCCATGATCTATTACATGCTGCGCGGCATAATGCTGCCATGATTGTACGGGGAGCTTAGCGACCCGAAACTAGAGAAGTTTTCTTCCCGCATCGTGGGCGGCACCCCGGCGGCGGACGCCGCCAAGAAATAAATTGCATTTGCCGAGATGGGGCTAGAGCAACTTGCGCCCCGCGTCGTGGGCGGCAAAGGCGGCGAGATTGACCAGGTCGGATACGTTAGTGCCCATGCGCGCAATCTGTGCCGGATGATCAAAACCAATGAGCAATGGCCCGATCACTGTTCCGCCGCCCAGTTCGCGCATCATTTTGGTGGTGATGTGTGCTGAATCGAGCGCCGGCATGACCAGGATGTTGGCATTGTCGGTCAAGCGGCAAAACGGGTAGAGCTCCCGCATGCGGGGGCTGAGGGCGACATCCGCCGACATCTCTCCGTCGTATTCGAAGTCGGGATTGCGAGAATCCAGAATGGCCACCGCTTCGCGGCTACGTTGTGCCCGCGTGCCCATGGGGCTGCCAAAATTGCCGAAGGACAAGAGCGCTACTCGAGGTTCGTGGCCCAAGCGCCGGGCTTCCGCCGCCGCCTGCATGGCGATGTCGGCCAGGTTTTCGGCGCTGGGCTCCGCATGGACGGAGGTATCGGCAACCATGACCGTCCGGTCACGGGCGACGATCATGGACATGCCAAAAACAAGCGATCCGGTCCGCGGCGCGAAGACCCGTTGCAAATCCTGCAACGAGACGCCGTAGCTGCGGGTTACACCGGTGACCATGGCGTCAGCATTGCCGTGGGCCACCATGCAGGCGGCGAAGACATTGCGATCCCAATTAATCATGCGCTGACAGTCACGGAGCAGGAAACCCCGGCGTTGTAATTTGTCATAGAGGAATTCGGCGTAAGTCGCGTTATCGGCACTTTTCCCGGCATTGTGAATCTCCAGGGTCTCTCCCGGGTCGATACCGATCTGCACCACGGTCTCGCGAATACGGTTCTCGCGCCCGATCAATACCGGTGTGCCGTAGCCGCTATTGCGGAACGAAAGCGCCGCCCGGATGACCATTTCTTCCTCGCCTTCGGCAAAAACGACGCGCTTGGGGTTGGCCCTTACTTCGCCGAAGATCAGCGCCAGCGACCCCGCCGTTGGGTCGAGCCGGGCACGCAGGTCCTGGCGGTAGGTGTCCATGTCGATGATCGGGCGGCGGGCCACGCCCGTGTCCATGGCGGCCTGGGCCACGGCGGGCGGGATATCGGAAATCAGCCGCGGGTCAAAAGGCACTGGGATGATGTAGTTGGGGCCGTAGCGCAAGCGCTCGCCGCCATAGGCCGCGGCCACTTCGTCCGGCACGTCGCGGCGCGCCAGCTCGGCCAGGGCCTCGGCTGCCGCGCTTTTCATTTCGTTGTTGATGGTACTGGCGCGAACATCGAGTGCTCCCCTGAAAATATAAGGAAAGCCCAGAACATTGTTCACCTGGTTTGGATAATCGGAACGCCCGGTGGCGACCACCGCGTCCTCGCGCACCGACCAAATGTCTTCCGGCGAAATTTCCGGGTCCGGATTGGAAAGCGCGAAGATAATCGGCTGGTCGGCCATGGACTCGATCATCTTGGGGGTAAAGGCGTCTTTGACCGACAGGCCCAAGAGCACGTCCGAGCCCTTCACGGCGTCTTCAAGCGTGCGGGCGTCGGTTTCCACGGCGTGGGCGGATTTCCATTGGTTGATGCCGTCTTTTCTGTCCTTGTGGATGACCCCCTTGCTGTCGCAAAGAATGACGTGATCGTGGGGCAGGCTCATGCTTTTTAGAAGCTCAAGACAGGCGATAGCGGCTGAGCCGGCGCCGTTGACGACAAAGCGTGCTGTCTTCATGTCGCGGTCGGTCAGGTCCAGGGCATTGATAATTCCGGCGGCGGTGATGATTGCGGTGCCGTGCTGATCATCGTGGAACACGGGGATGTTCATTTCCTCGCGCAGGCGCTGCTCGATAATAAAACACTCGGGCGCCTTGATGTCTTCAAGGTTGATGCCGCCGAAGCTGGGACCAAGGAAGCGCACGCAGTTGATGAATTCGTCAACGTCTTCGGTGTCCACTTCGATGTCTATGGAATCCACGTCGGCGAAACGCTTGAAGAGAACCGCCTTGCCTTCCATCACCGGCTTCGAGGCAAGCGCGCCCAAATTGCCGAGGCCCAGAACCGCGGTGCCGTTACTGATGACGGCCACCAGGTTTCCCTTGGCGGTAAAATCGTAAGCCAGGCTTTCGTCCTCGGCGATAGCGTTGACCGGTACCGCAACGCCCGGCGTGTAAGCGAGCGACAGATCACGTTGGGTGGCCATTGGCTTGGTAGCCACGATCTCCAGCTTTCCGGGCCGCTTGCCAGCGTGAAACAGTAAGGCTTCCTGGTCTGATAATTGAGTCTTCGGCTTGTCCATAATCCTACTTCCACCTTTGGCGGAATCCCCTATCCAACTGTTTTTTACGGGAATCCTTCATTTTACCCTTTTTCCGCGCTTTGGGAACAATCCCTGGGAAACAGGGCCAAATTGCTGCGCCGAGGGGCTGAATACGGTAAGTTTCCGGCCCGGCCCAGAATCAGACCATGCCCAAATGACCGAAACGCAGCCCAGCTCAACCACGGAAAAGCCCCTGTCAGGCAGCAACAGCGCCGGTAAAGCTATGTCTGCGAAGAACAGCGCCAAGCCTACCTCGCCCATGATGGCGCAGTTCCTGAAAATCAAAGCGGATCACCAGGACTGCCTGTTGTTCTATCGCATGGGCGACTTTTACGAGATGTTCTTTGACGACGCCGTGGCGGCGTCGGCGGCGCTCGATATAACCCTGACCAAGCGTGGTAAGCACGAGGGCGCGGACATTCCCATGTGCGGCGTTCCAGTCCATGCCGCCGAGAACTATACGGCGCGGCTCATCCGCAAGGGCTTTCGCGTTGCCGTTTGCGAGCAGGTGGAAGACCCGGCGGAGGCCAAGAAACGCGGCGCCAAGGCCGTGGTGCGGCGCGAGGTCACACGGCTGATCACGGCGGGCACCTTGACCGAGGACACCCTTCTGGACGCCCGGCATAACAATTATCTGGCGGCGCTTGCCCGCGCCGGCGACGATCTGGCCATCGCCTGGCTGGACATTTCAACAGGCAGTTTCGCCGGCCAGGCGGTGGTGCCCGACGCGCTGGCCGCAGAACTCTCCCGCATCGATCCGGGCGAGCTTTTGGTGGCGGACCGCTTGATTGCCGAGCCCGGCCTGTTCGAGCTCTTGGCCGACTGGAAGGACCGTCTGACGCCGCGGCCCGATTCCGTATTCGACAGCCGCGGTGCCGAGCGGCGCCTTTGCGCGCTGTTCGAGGTCGCCACCCTGGACGCTTATGGTGTCTTCGGCCGGCCCGAATTAGCAGCGCTGGGTGCGGTTGTTGAATACGTCGAGCTGACGCAAAAGGGCCGCCTGCCGCTTATCCGGCCACCGGCGGCGCGGGGCTCCGGCGCGGCCATGGCCATCGACGGCGCGACCAGACGAAACCTGGAGCTCGTGCGCACCTTGAGTGGCGAGCGCAAGGGCAGCCTGCTTGCGACGCTTGATCGAACGGTCACCGGCGCCGGTGCGCGCCTCTTGGCGGCGCGCCTGGCCTCGCCCCTGACCGATGCGGCCGACATCAACCGGCGTCTCGATATGGTGCAGTTCATGGCCGATCAGGCATCGCTGCGTGAGGCCGTGCGCACCGCCCTCAAGGCCTCGCCGGATGTCGAGCGCGCCCTGTCCCGCCTGGCCGTGGGGCGCGGCGGCCCGCGCGATCTTGCCGCTGTGGGTAACGGCCTCAAGGTGGCCGGTGATCTGCGCGAGCAATTATCGGCGCCGCCGCCCAAGGCCGGCTCCGGTGAACAGTCCCTTGCCGCCCTGCCTCCCCTGCCGGATGGTCTTGCCGATCTGGTCAGGGACCTAGGCCATCATGGGGTTCTGGTGGACCGGCTGGCCCGTGCGCTGGCCGCCGACCTGCCGATCCTGGTGCGGGACGGCGGCTTTATCGCCATGGGCTACCACGCCGGCCTCGACGAGCTGCGCCTGCTGCGCGATGAAAGCCGGCGGCTTATAGCCGGGCTTGAAGCCGAGTACCGCAAGACCACCGGAATCCAGAGCCTCAAGGTCAAGCACAACAACGTGCTCGGCTACCATATCGACGTTACGCAAATTCACGCCGACAAACTGATGTCCGACGAGGCCTTTATCCACCGCCAGACCATGGCCAATGCGGTGCGCTTTTCGACAACCGACCTGGCCGATCTGGCGCAGAAAATTTCCCGCGCCGCCGACCAGGCACTGGCCCTGGAGGCCGAACTGTTCCAGGATCTGACGGGCGAAGTCACCGCGGCGGCGGTGGAAATCGCCACGGCAGCGGGGGCGCTGGCCGCCCTTGACGTGACCACGGGCTTTGCCTCCCTGGCCGAGGAAGACAACCATTGCCGTCCGCTGGTGGATGACAGCCTTGCCTTCGCGGTCGTGGCCGGCCGCCATCCGGTGGTTGAACGTGCCCTGGCGGCGGGTAGCGCCGGGCCCTTTGTTGCCAACGACTGCCATCTGGGTGCCGGTCCCGTGGCCCAGGAGGATGCCGATAGCCGCCGCTTGTGGCTGCTTACCGGCCCCAATATGGCCGGCAAGAGCACCTTCCTGCGCCAGAACGCGCTTATCGCCATCATGGCCCAGGCGGGCGCCTTCGTGCCCGCCGCGTCGGCTCACATCGGCGTTGTTGATCGCCTGTTCAGCCGGGTCGGGGCGGCAGACGATCTGGCGCGGGGGCGGTCGACCTTTATGGTTGAAATGGTTGAAACCGCCGCCATTCTCAACCAGGCGGGCGAGCGGGCGCTGGTCATTCTGGATGAGATCGGCCGTGGTACGGCGACATTCGACGGCCTGTCCATCGCCTGGGCGGTGGTCGAGCACCTGCACGAGGTCAACCGCTGCCGGGCGCTCTTCGCCACCCATTATCATGAACTGACGGCGCTTTCGGCCAAGTTGCCGGGCCTCGCCAACCATGCTCTTCGGGTCAAGGAGTGGCGGGGCGACGTGGTATTCTTGCACGAAGTGGTCGCAGGCGCCGCCGACCGTTCCTACGGCATTCACGTGGCCCGATTGGCGGGATTGCCGGCAGCCGTGGTGGCCCGCGCCGAGCATGTGCTGGAGACCCTGGAATCGACGGAGTCGGGTGGCGCGGCAGCGGCGCGGCTGGCCGAGGATTTGCCGTTATTCGCGACCGCGTCCACGGCGGCGGCCGTTCAGCCCGAGACGCAAGACGTCATTCGCGAGGTGTTCGAAGGCGTGGCGCCCGATGAACTGTCGCCCAAGGAAGCGCTTGAGCTTATATACAGGCTGCGCGGTCTGTTGTAGCGGGCCGGCGCCTCGCGACCTGGACAGAGTGAGCCTATTACACAATGCCAAGATTTAAGATCAAGGATCAGCGCAAGATCATCGACCGCAAGAAACTGGCGGCGGCGCTCGACCAATTGGCCGAGGACCACGGGCCGCAGAGTCTTGAGTTGCGGCGGGCTCTGCTGGCCATGCTCCGCCAGGCGCTGGAAGACGGCCGGGCTGAGATCAAGAGCCGGTTTGAAGACGGCGCCGGTGGACGGGCCACGGTGTATGCCTATGGCTTTCTGATCGACCAGCTGCTGCGCGCGCTCTTCGACCTGGTGGTCAACAAGATCTACCGCGCCGACAATCCGACCAAGGCGGAGCGCCTTTGTCTGACCGCCGTGGGCGGCTACGGGCGCGGTGACCTGGCGCCCCAGTCAGATATCGATCTCCTGTTCCTGCTGCCCTACAAGCAAACCCCCTGGGGCGAACAGGTGGTCGAATACATGCTCTATATTCTTTGGGACTTGGGCCTCAAGGTGGGGCACGCCAGCCGCTCGGTCGAAGGCTGCCTGAGCTATGCCAAGAAGGACCTGACCATTCGCACCGGGCTGTTGGAAGCTCGATACATTTGGGGCGAGAAAGAACTGTTCGACGACCTGAGTGCGAGATTCGCGAAGGAAGTGGTCGCCGGCAAGGGGCCCGAATATATCGACGCCAAGTTGGACGAACGCGATCGCCGTCATCGGCGGTTTGGGGAATCGCGGTATTTGGTGGAACCCAATATCAAGGAAGGCAAGGGTGGCCTGCGCGATCTCCATACCTTGTTCTGGATTGCCAAGTTTCTTTACCCCAACGAGCGCATTGACGAACTTGTGGATCAAGAACTGTTGACCAAGTCGGAGGTGCGCTCTTTCGCCAAGGCCGAGGAATTTCTCTGGCGCGTGCGTTGTGCCCTGCATTACCTAGTCGGTCGGCCGGAGGAACGCCTGACCTTCGATTTGCAGCCCGCCATGGCCCAAGAGCTGGGCTACGAAGACAAGGCCGGCATAAGCGCCACCGAGCGCTTCATGAAGGACTATTTCCAGAACGCCCAAACCGTTGGCTCACTGACCCGGATATTCTGCGCCTTTCTTGAGGAAAAGCACCGCCGCCGCCCACGCTTCAGGCTGCCGCGCTTCGGCCTCAGGTGGCGGGACGTGGAAGGGTTCCGGATCGAAGGCGATCGCGTCAACTTGCGCAGCGACGATGACTTCAAGCGCGACCCGGTCAAGCTGATCCGACTTTTTCATTTGGCCCAGGCCCACGATTTTGACATTCATCCCCATGCCTTGACGGTGATGACGCGAAACCTGGGCCTGATCGACGAAAGCTTGCGCGCGAACGAAGAAGCCAACCGGCTGTTCCTGGAAATTCTGACGTCGACCAAGGCGCCCGACGTAAGTCTTCGGCGCATGAACGAGGCCGGGGTGCTGGGCCGTTTCCTGCCGGACTTTGGCCAGATCGTGGCGCAGATGCAGCACGACATGTACCACGTCTATACGGTCGACGAGCATGCCATCCAGGCCATTGGCCTCTTGGCCCGCATCGAAAGCGGCAGCTTGGCCGAGGACCATCCGGTCTCCAACGAGATCATCCATAAAATACTTTCCCGCGAAGTGCTTTATATGGCGACCTTCCTCCATGATATCGCCAAGGGCCGCAAGGGCGACCACTCGGAGCTCGGGGCGGAAGTTGCCAACGAAGTGTGTCCGCGTTTCGGCTTTTCCGAGGGCGAAACCGAAACCATTGCCTGGCTGGTGCGCCATCACCTTCATATGAGCGGTTTTGCCTTCAAGCGGGATTTGTCGGATCCCAAAACCGTGGCCGATTTTGCCGAAATCGTGCAGAGCCCGGAGCGGCTGCGTCTTCTCTTGGTATTGACCGTCGCCGACATCCGCGCCGTCGGCCCCGGCGTCTGGAACGGATGGAAAGGCCAGTTGCTGCGCGACCTGTACTATTTGTCTGAAGAAGTACTGTTGGGTGGCGTTGGCGGCCTCGCCGTCAAGGAGCGCGTGGCCGCCGCCGAGGAGGCTCTGCGCGATCGCCTGTCCGCCTGGGATGATGAAACCTTCACCGCCTATGCGGCGCGTCATTTCCCGCCCTATTGGTTATCGGCGGACACCGATCTTCATGAATATCACGCGCAACTGGTGAATCAGGCAGATCGGGACGGCACGCCCCTCACCCTCAAGACCCGCGTCGACACTTTCCGCGACGTCACCGAAGTCACGCTCTATGCCGCTGATCATCCGGGACTTTTCGCCCGCATCGCCGGGGCCATGGCCCTGTGCGGCGCCAACATCGTGGATGCACGCATCGCAACGACAACCGACGGCATGGCCTTGGATGTCTTTTGGATTCAAGATGCTGATCAGCGCGCCTTTGCCCGGCCCGAAAAGTTGGCGCGTCTCAGCGCCCTTATCGAGCAGACCCTGGCAGGCCGCGTTCGGCCGCACGAAAAATTGGAAGAGGCTCCAAGCCTGCCGACCCGAACCAGCGTCTTTACGGTCGCCCCCCGGGTGCTTGTGGACAATGCTGCCAGTGACAGCCACACGCTGATCGAGGTTAATGGCCGCGACCGTCCGGGTTTTCTCTCCCGCGTCACTTACGAGTTGTTCCAGCTCAGTCTGACGATTTCCAGCGCCCGCATCGCGACCTATGGCGAACGCGCCGTTGATGTGTTTTACGTGCGCGACATGTTCGGGCTCAAGATCACCAACCAGTCCAAAATCAAGATCATCGAAAAGCGCCTCTTGGCGGCGCTCAAGGAACTTGCGGGCGACGTGACCGAGGATAAAGACCCCCCCGCCGGCGACGGCCCGGCAAAGCGCACCGCCGCCATTTAAATACAAAGCCTGGAAGCCTCCCGCTCCCCCGGCCCAACCACCCGATGAGTGTACCCTTGGCGTGGTTGGGCCGGGGGAGCGGGAGGCGGTGGTAGACCTATTGTGCCCCCGCCTCGGCCTCGATGAAGACCCGCCGCACTTCGGGGCAGGCGGATTTGATCTCGGCGGTCAGCTTGCTCACTAATTCTTCCAACTGCCCCGCCGATAGCTGATCGTCAAAGTCCAGGCTCAGGTTCACAAGTATGTCCTCGGGCCCAAAGTGCATGGTCAGCAGCTCGTTGATCGCTTCTACGCCCGGCTGGGCCGTGACCAGGCCCTCGATGCGCCGCCGCGCGCTCCGCCCGGCGGCCTCTCCCGTCAACAGCCCCTTGCACTCGTAGGCCAGAAGCGCGGCTGTAGCGGCCAGTATTACTCCAATGACAATACTCGCGGCCCCGTCCAGCACCGGCAGGTCAAGGTTGTCGGCCAGGGCCACGCCGGCAAACGCCACCAAGAGGCCGAGCATCGCCGCCGTGTCCTCAAAGAGCACGGTAAAGATTGCCGGATTCTTGGAATCGCGCACGGCCTCGATCCAGCCCTGCTCGCCCTTGGTGCGGCGGAACTCGGCAAAGGCAACGGCCCAAGCCGCGCTCTCAAATAGAAGCGCCGCGCCAAGGACCAGGTAATTGATATAGGCGTGGCTGATGGGCTCGGGCGCCTGAACCTTGTGGATGCCTTCGTAAATAGAGATGCCGGCGCCAAGGCCGAATATAAGGATCGCCACGACGAATGCCCAGAAATAGAGCTCCATTCCGTAGCCAAAGGGATGATCCTCGTCGGCGGGTTTGGCGCTGCGCTTGATACCGTAGAGAAGCAGAAGCTGGTTGCCGGTGTCGACAAGCGAATGGATGGCCTCGCTCAACATAGCCGAGCTGCCCGTATAGGCAGCGGCGCCGAATTTGGTGACGGCGATAAGGGCGTTGCCGGCAAGGGCGGCAAAGACGACTTTTTTTGAGGAATGAGCGGCCATGGCCCGGGCAGTTTAGCGGAAATTACCGGCTTCGTGGCAAGCCCGGCAAAGCCTTGCCTTTTTTCCGCCCCGATTTTCCTCTATCACTCGCACATGAGTTTGCTGCGCTCCATTGCCACCGTGGGCGGCTATACCGGCCTCAGCCGGATACTGGGCTTTGTCCGCGACATCCTGATCGCCGCCATCCTGGGCGCCGGCTGGGTTGCCGACTGCTTCTTCGTGGCCTTCAAGATTCCCAATTTCTTCCGCCGCCTGTTCGCCGAAGGCGCCTTTAACGCCGGTTTTGTGCCGCTTTTTTCAGGCGCACTGGCGCGCGACGGCATGGCATCCGCCAAGCGTTTTGCCGAGGAGACGCTCGCTGTATTCGTGGTGTCGCTGCTGCTCTTCGTGGCGCTCATGCAGGCCGCCATGCCCTGGGCCATGATGGGTCTGGCGCCGGGCTTCGTCGATGAGCCGGAAAAGTTTGACCTCGCCGTGGCCCTGACCCGGCTGACCTTTCCCTATCTGCTTTTCATCAGCCTGGTTTCGCTGCTGGGGGGCATTTTGAACTCCCTCGGCCGCTTCGCCGCCGTGGCGGCCACGCCCATTCTGCTTAATCTGGCGTTGATCACGGCGCTGCTGGGCTTCTCCGGGCGGGCAGAGACCCCGGCTCACGCGCTGGCCTGGGGCGTGTCGGCGGCGGGCGTTCTGCAATTCCTCTGGCTCATTGTGGCGGCGCGGCGCGCCGGCGTGGTGCTGCGCCTGCTCCGGCCGCGCCTTACACCGAGAGTGCGCGAGTTGCTCATGCTCATGCTCCCCGCAGCCATCGGGGCGGGCGTGGTGCAGGTCAATCTGATGGTCGACGTGATTATCGCTTCGCTTCTGCCCAGTGGTTCCTTGTCCTACCTGTTTTTTGCCGACCGCCTCAACCAGCTCCCCTTGGGCGTGGTCGGCGTTGCCGTGGGCACGGCCCTGCTGCCGCTTTTATCTCGCCAGGTGGCCTCGGGCGAGGAGGAGTCGGCTGCCGAGGCGCAAAACCGGGCGCTGGAGTTCGCGCTTGTGCTGACCTTGCCGGCGGCAACGGCGCTCATGGTCATGCCGGGGCCTCTGGTGAGTGTCTTGTTTGAGCGCGGCGCCTTCGACGCCGGGGCCACGGCCGCCACGGCGGCGGCGCTGGCGGCCTATGCCATTGGGCTGCCCGCCTATGTCCTGGTCAAGGTTCTAGGGCCCGGGTTCTTCGCCCGCCGCGACACGGCGACACCGGTGCGCTTCGCCATCATCGCCATGTTCGTCAATCTGGCGCTCAATCTCGCCCTCATGGGGCCGTTCAAGCACGTTGGCCTGGCGCTTGCGACCGCGCTCTCCGCCTGGCTCAACACCGGACTCTTGGGGCTGGCCCTGTGGCGGCGCGGGCATTTGCAGGTGGACCGGCGCTTGGCCCGGCGTTTTCCGCGCATGATCCTAGCCTCCGCCGGCATGGGGCTGGCGCTATGGTTTGGCGCAAGGGCGCTGGCGCCGGCCCTAAGTGGCGGCAGCTTCGAGCGCGTTGCCGCTCTCGCCGCCCTGGTGATCGGCGGCTTGGTCATCTATGGCCTTCTCGCGCGCGTGTTGGGTGTGGTCTCCGGCGCGGAATTGAAGACCGCGCTTTCTCGGGGCGGTGACCTGAAAGAGCGTTGACCGGGAGGGGACGAGTTGGGATAACTCTGCCGCCATGATCGGGTAGAAACAATGAACGAAAAGCCAAGCAAGAGAATATTTTCCGGCATCCAGCCCACGGGCAACCTGCACCTCGGCAATTACCTGGGCGCGGTGCGCAATTGGGCGCGGCTTCAGGACGAATACGAATGCCTCTATTGCATGGTCGACATGCACGCCATTACCGTGCCCCAGGATCCGGAACAACTGCGCGCAAATACGCGCGAGACCACGGCCATGCTGCTGGCCGCCGGTATCGACCCCAAGGGCTCCATCGTTTTCAACCAAAGCCAGGTGCCGGCCCACGCCGAGCTGGCCTGGGTCTTCAACTGCGTGGTCCGCCTTGGTTGGCTCAACCGCATGACCCAGTTCAAGGACAAGGCGGGCAAGAACCGTGAAAACGCGAGCCTCGGGCTTTACGGCTACCCGGCGCTGATGGCCGCCGACATTCTTGCCTATAAGGCGACCCACGTACCGGTGGGCGAGGATCAGAAGCAGCACCTTGAACTGACCCGCGACGTGGCGCAAAAGTTCAACAGCGATTTCGGCGTTGATTTCTTTCCGCTGACCGAGCCCTTGATCTACGGTGGCGCCACGCGGATCATGTCCCTGCGCGACGGCACCAAGAAAATGAGCAAGTCGGACCCATCCGACGCCTCGCGTATCAATGTGCTGGATACGGCGGATGACATCGCCCGCAAGATTAAGAAAGCCAAGACCGATCCCGAGCCTCTGCCGAACAGTGTCGACGATTTGGCCGACCGGCCCGAAGCGGCAAACCTCATGACCATTTTCGCCGCTCTCGACGAAAGCGACCTGGCTGATGTTTGTGGCCGCTACGCAGGCGCGCAGTTCTCCGCCTTCAAGTCGGATTTGGCCGACTTGGCGGCGCAAAAACTCGGGCCCATGGCTGATGAAATGCGGAGGCTGCTTGCCGACACGACCCATGTGGATGGAGTCCTGCACGATGGCGCCGAGCGCGCGGCGGCGATGGCCGCGCCCATTCTTGCAGAGGTCTATGACATCGTCGGATTTCTTCGGACCTGAGAGATAGGTCGCCGCGCTCGCCGCACCGGTAACGCCCTGAAATCAGGGGATGAGGCCCTTCCCCTTGCGGTTGAGCCCATGGCAATGGCAGGATAGTGGCCATGAGCAAAGCGACGAGCACGCCAAATGCCGCCAACTCCAACGGCCCGAGCCCGCAAGCCGGGACGGCGTCCTTGCGGAAGTTCCTTGTGGTCGTGGACGAGACCCCGGAATGCCGCTTGGCGGTGCGTTTTGCCGCGCGCCGGGCCGAGCATACCGGTGGCGTGATAGAATTGCTCTGTGTCGTCGAGCCGGTGGAGTTCCAGCATTGGCTGGGCGTTGAAACCCTGATGCAGGAAGAGGCCATGGGCGAGGCGGAGACCGCGCTTACCAATCTGGTCGCCGAGGTTCGCACAACCATGGGCATCGAACCTGAAACCGTGATCCGCGAAGGTAAGGCTCACGAACAGATCATCGCCCTTATCGAGGAAGACCCGGGTATTCGCGTGCTGGTCCTCGGCGCGTCCTCGGCCAAGGAAGGGCCGGGGCCTTTGGTCTCGGCCATTGCCGGCCAGGGCGCGGGCGCCTTTAACATCCCCATTACCATCGTGCCCGGCGATCTCACGGAAGAGCAGATCGACGAACTCACGTAGAATTGAGCGCGTTACGGCCCATGGCCGGCGACGGGTCTTAGAATTGGCGGCATCCGCCGCCTGGCAGCCGCGCAGGTTTCCGGCGAACAGTCGATGGCGTCCGGTCGGGGGCTTCAAAAGATTCTGGTCCCGAAGAAATTAACGAAAAGCCTTGTCTGCCACGCCATAACCCGCATGAAGCTGCGGTTTCTCGGGCTGTCAATAGAACTTCCGCCTTGACAATAAAGGCCCCCTCAACCATTTATGGGCCAGACCGCATCCCTCAAGGCTATACAAATCATGTTTATCCAGACCGAACCCACGCCCAATCCGGCGACCATGAAGTTCCTGCCCGGCCGAGATGTCATGGCCGGGGGCACCATGGATTTTGCCGACGCCAAGGCTGCCGAACGCTCACCCCTGGCTCAGGCCCTCTTTGCCGTCGATGGCGTGGAGCGCGTGTTTTTTGGCGGGGATTTCGTCTCGGTCACCAAATCCGGCGGCGAATGGGAGCATCTGAAACCCGCAGTTTTGGGTGCGATCATGGAACATTATTCCTCCGGCGCGTCGCTTTTGGCGGAAAATGCCGCCAGTGCAGGGGCCGAGGACGAGGAAGACAGCGACATCGTTCTGCAGATCAAAGACCTGCTGGAAACCCGCGTGCGACCGGCGGTTGCGCAGGATGGAGGCGATATTGTCTTCCAGGGATACGACGACGGCATCGTGTATTTGCACATGCAAGGTGCCTGCTCCGGGTGCCCAAGTTCGACAATGACCCTTAAATATGGTATTGAAAACCTGTTGAAACACTATATACCGGAAATTCTGGAAGTTCGGCCGGTATAGTAATCAGCGGTTGACGGCTCTATCGTGGCGCCCCTTTGGCGCCTAAAGAGGGGTGTGTGCCGCAGAACACAAGGACTTAGTGTGAATTCCAGTCTGCATATTCAACGTTTGTTGCGCTTCAAACCCCGGGAAGTCCCCGGGTTTTTGATGAATCGGGTGCCGTCGCGGCTGCCCCGCCGCAGGTTTTGGCGTCGTCTGGCCTGGGCAATCAAGGGCCGCAAACGCCTGCACTATTCCATTGCAGATAGAATTAACAGCTCAACAGTTTATGCCCGCGTGCAATCGGCGGCACGGCCCCTTACGGACCAGTTCAACGGTTTGGAGCGGATGGCCATGGCTGGGCTTGCCATGGCCTTCGGCATGATGGCCGCCATAATCGGCGTTAATCACGCGTATCTTCCCCTGGACCGGGCGCCGCTTGAACAAAATTCCACCGTTATCATCGATCGCTCTGCCGTTGATACCGCCGCCGGCGAGCAACTTGCGTTGCAGTTCGCCAGCCTCGAATACGCGCTTCCCGCGGTCTTCGCCGGGGATATCGACGTGCCGCGCATCTACGTGGCCAACTTGCCGCCCAATATGGCGAGGATGACCACGGGAGCCCGCAAGGCCTTGTTCATCCGCACCATGTTGCCCCTTGTTCTCAAGCAGAACGAAACGATTTTGGCCGACCGTCAAAAGCTCATTCGCCTCAGCGATCAGGTAGCGGCGGGCGTGCCGCTGGATAGCGCCGATGCCGAATGGATGACGGCGCTGGCCGAGGCTTACCGGGTCAAGTCCGGCGACACGGCGGCGTTGCTCGCCCGGGTCGATGTGGTTCCGCCCTCGCTTGCCGTGGCCCAAGGGGCCGAGGAATCGGGCTGGGGCACATCGCGTTTTGCCGTTCTTGGCAACGCCCTCTTTGGCCAGTGGACCCACGTGAAGGGCGCGGGGATTGTGCCCGAAGGCCGCAACAGCGGCGCCAGTCATGAAATCAAGGTTTTTGAGGCCCTGGAAGGTTCGGTGGCCGGTTACATGCGCAACCTCAATACCCACGCTGCTTACCGTGATCTGCGCGCAGCCCGGGCCGAGATGCGCCATAGCGGCGCGCCCCTGGACGGAATGATTCTCGCCGGGACCCTGACCAAATATTCCCAGCGTGGCGAGGCCTACGTGACGTCGATACAAACGATCATGCGCGCCAACAAATTGTCAGCCCTTGATCGCGCCAGTTTGCGCCCAGCGCTGACGGCATCCCTGAAGAGAAACCCCGAGGGCTGAGGTCTCACCCTCCAAACTCCATCTAGCTTTATCTAAGGTTTCGGCGTGTAAAACTGCGTGCCGTTCCAGCGCCAGCGTCCACCCGGCCCCGGCACCGTACAGTTGACGCGGCTGCGCCCCGCCGGAAGCGGCGCCGATGCCCGCACCTCAAATCTGTGTTCCCCCAGGCGCTCGATATCGGCCGCCTCACCTTCGTGGGAATAGAAGCACGAAAGCCGATCTAAACGTGCGATACCGCTACCGACCGTGAACCCAAAGGGCGGCGGGTTGACCGTGACAATCGTGTCCGCCGGCGTGATTTCAGACATCGGCAAGGGCAGGGCGTTGGCGGCGAGCCTGAAACGGTCCAGGCCGGCGTACTTTTCATTGAGCGCGAAGCGCGGCAAGGCAAACATATTGATGCCGGTATAGACCACTCCCGAGTGCTGCCCGAAGGCGGCATCAAACCCGGCCTCCCGCGCCAGGTCTTGCTGGGTCAGCCCGAACTCACCGTAAGGATAGGCGAACAGATTGGGGCGAAACCCCAGCTCGGCCTCGAAGCGGGCGTTGGCATCGGCGATATTGGCCCGGTTCTTCTCGCTGTCGGCCGGGGGCATGTGGCCATGGTCCACGGTGTGGTTGCCGATAGTCACGCCGGCCGCCGCCAGTTCCCTGATCTGGTCCCAGTTCATCAAGCCTTCGTACCCGCCGTCCACGGGGCCGGTGGAAACGAACAGTGTAAAGCTCAAACCGGCTTCCCGAAGCCTGGGCCAAGCCTCTTCATAAACAGATAGAAAAGCGTCATCGACGGTCAGCGCCAGTGTCTTTTCGGGCAGGGTTTCGCCTGAAGTGATCGCGGCAACGATGCGGGGCAGGGGCAGCACGGTATAACCGCCCTCGGCAATTTCCGCCAAATGGGCCTCGAACTGTTCGATGGTTACGTTGGTGCTGGGGTAGGCGGACTCGCCAAAGCGGTGGTACAGCATGACCACGGCTGATGCCGTCACTGTCTCCGCCGCGGTCACGGGCGCCGCCAGCAAAGACAAAGTCGCTGCCGGCAAAAACAAAGCCGCGACCAACGGCGCGGCAAGCAACCTAGTGGCCAGGATCCGCTTGGCCAAAGCAATTAGGCGCTGCCCGGACCGCCGCCAAACCCCCATTTCCGTACCTCCCCTTAGCGGGAAATCCACCGCACCCTATGTACTGTATTCCGACATGGTTTGCGAGACCGGGGCCCGTGGCCGGGCTCTTCGGGTTTGCGAGGGTTTGACGCGCGGGCGCATATGGGATAGCGCTTGTTGGTTAGCTCTACCCCTCCAAACATATATGGAGCCATGAAAGTACTGGCCTTCGATACCGCTCTTGGCGCCTGCTCGGCCGCTGTCGTGGAAAGCGGACGCGTATTGGCGAAGGCTTTCGAGCCGCGCACACGCGGCCACGCCGAGGCGCTCATGCCCATGGTCGAACGGGTGCGCGCCGAGGCCTGTCTTGAATATGAAGATATTGACCGTCTTGCGGTGACCGTGGGCCCGGGCACCTTCACCGGATTGCGCGTCGGTCTTTCGGCCGCGCGCGGGTTGGCCCTGGCCGCGGGCAAACCCCTTGTCGGCCTGACCACACTGGAGGTTCTGGCGGCGGCGGCGATGTTGGAAAACGCACAGCACGAAGGCCACGTGAGTGTTCTCATCGACGCCCGCCGTGGCCAGGTCTACAGGCAATCCTTCGGTCCGGATCGGCGGCCCCTTAATAATGCCGAGGCGATTGACATTGGGAACATAGCTGATCAACTGCCACCGGGCCCCGGGGGCTTGGCGGGCAGCGGCGTCGCGATTGCCGCCGAGGTGCTGCGGGAGTGCCGCGCCGATCTGATCCGACTTGACGCGCCCGAGCAACCGGACGCCGTCATCGTCGCGGCCCTCGGCGCATTGCGGGAACTCGATGCGGATGCGGCTCCGCCAAACCCGCTTTACCTGCGGCCGCCGGACGCCAAGTTGCCGGCATCATGAATGGCATTATGACCGGCGAGACAGAAGTGTCTGTCCTGGGGGGCGCCGGCGCCGGGACTCTGGCGGCGCTTCACCGGGCCTGTTTCGCGGGCTCGGGCACCAGATCCTGGAGCGAAGAGGAATTCGCCACTTTGCTGAGCCTGCCTGGAACTTCCGCAGTGGTGACGGAAGCTCTCGTTGCGGAAGCGCCGGTATGCGAGACCGTGCCTGCGGGATTCGCGCTATTTCGTGTGGCCGGCGGCGAGGGCGAGTTGCTTTCCATCGGCGTCCTTCCCGAGGCGCGATCAAAGGGCCATGGCAACCGGCTGTTGTCGGCTGTCTTGCGACTTGCGGCACCAGAGGCGGCCCTGCTGCATCTCGAGGTCGGAGAACACAACATGGCTGCCCGGCGTCTCTATGAAAAGGCCGGGTTCGAACCGTCGGGCCGGCGCCCGGGATACTACGGCGCGGGTGAGAGCAACGAAGATGCACTGACTTACTCTCTCACCTTGGAGGGTCACGTCGGCACTTTTACCGGGGCTTTAGGCCATGACAGAAGGGCCTGAAAGGGAGTACAAACTAATGAGAATTGATCTCACGGGAACATATGGACCGCCCCGGCATGGAATGCAGCAGGAGTAGCGATTAATGGCCGACCGCATTGAGAATCTATGCGTTGAAAAGGGCATGCGCATGACCGAGCAGCGCCGGGTCATTGCCCGTGTGCTTTCCAAGGCGGATGACCACCCGGACGTGGAAGAGCTCTACCATCGCGCCGCCGTGATCGACCCCAATATCAGTATTGCCACGGTCTACCGCACGGTTCGCCTGTTTGAAGAAGCCGGTATCCTTGAACGCCATGATTTCCGCGACGGTCGCGCCCGCTTTGAAGAGGCAACGGAAGGCCACCACGACCATCTCATCAACGTACAATCCGGCGAAATCACCGAATTCAAGAATAGTGAAATTGAGGAATTGCAGCGGCGTATGGCGGAAAAGCTGGGGTACAAGCTTATTGATCATCGCCTAGAGCTCTATGGCGTACCCCTGAAAAAATAGGATTCCGTTGGGGATTGATGCCGCGGGAATTCTTGCCAAGTGAAATACGCAAGCTACGGGAAACATTGACTTTTTGTGCCAATGGTCATTAATCTCGCCTGGTGTTCATACATTCTCATGACGTTGAATGTTCCGGCCTTGCTCCAGAAGAAGGCCAGGGAATGACGCCTTATGGTGTCCACGGAATAAATTGCCTAAGTCTCTTTTCATAAAAACCTACGGCTGCCAGATGAACGTCTACGACTCCGGTCGTATGGAGGAACTCCTGGCGCCCGAGGGTTATGTCCAGGGAACCTCCCCCGACGAGGCCGACCTGATCATCCTCAATACCTGTCATATCCGCGAGAAGGCGGCGGAAAAGGTTTATTCGGAACTCGGCCGCTTGCGTCCCTTGAAAGAGGCAAAGCGCCGCGCCGGTGGCCGCATGGTTGTTGCCGTGGGTGGTTGCGTGGCCCAGGCCGAGGGGGTGGAGATCATGCGGCGGGCGCCGGTCGTCGACATCGTCTTCGGGCCGCAGACTTACCACCGGCTACCCGCACTGGTCAGCAAGGTATTGGACGGCGAGGGCCGCGCCGTTCTCGACACTGACTTTCCGACTGAGTCCAAGTTTGATTTTTTGCCTAAGGGTCTGGATGGTCTTTCAGCCAAAGATTCAGGTACGGGAAATCCGGCGGCGTTTCTCACCGTGCAGGAAGGCTGCGACAAGTTCTGCACCTTCTGCGTTGTTCCCTATACACGGGGCGCTGAATATTCCCGCCCGGTCGAGGAAGTTGAAGCGGAAGCCCGCCGCCTGGTGGCGGGCGGTGCCCTCGAAATCACCTTGTTGGGCCAGAACGTCAACGCCTATCACGGCGGGGACAGGAGCGGCACGCCCATCGGCCTGGGCCGGTTGTTGGAAAGGCTGGCCCGGATCAATGGCATCCAGCGACTACGCTACGCAACATCTCACCCGGTTGACATGGACGATGAACTCCTGGCCGCGCACCGCGACTTGCCACAAATGATGCCGTTCCTGCATTTGCCGGTGCAAAGCGGATCGGACAAGGTGCTTGGCCTCATGAACCGGCGGCACCGGGCGGACGACTATTTGCGCACCGCCGCGCGCGCGCGCGAGGCCCGCCCCGATCTCGCTCTTTCCAGTGATTTTATTGTCGGCTTTCCGGGCGAAAGCGAGGCCGACTTTGCCGAGACGTTACGGCTGGTGAGCGAAGTTGAATTCGCCCAGGCCTATTCCTTCAAGTACAGCGCCCGCCCGGGGACGCCTGCGGCGGCCCTCGACGGACAAGTGGAGGAAGCGGAAAAGAGCGACAGGCTCTTGCGTCTGCAGAATCTGTTGAACGAGCAGCAGCAGGTCTTTAACGAGGCTTGTGTCGGGCGCGTCATGGAAGTGCTCTTTGAGCGCCCGGGCCGCCGGGCCGGTCAACTGGTGGGACGCAGCCCTTACATGCAGGCGGTTCACGCCGATGCCGGGGACGATTGCCTGAGCCGTGTCGTCGGCGTTGAAATTGAATCAGGTCAGGCCAACAGTTTGGCGGGCCGGCTGGTGGATACGGCGCCCGGGCAGCTGAGCCGGCGGGGCGCGGCGGCATGACAACTTCGGCCAAGAGAGACAAGGCGGCGAATGAGGTGGACCCCTTGATCCTCAATTTCGATGACAATGGATTGTTGCCTTCCCTGTTCGGCGAACACGACCGGCACCTCGCGCGCATCGAGCAAAAACTTGGTGTGTCGCTCCATTCCCGTGGCAATCGTGTCGCGGTTTCCGGTCCGCCTGAATCGTGCAGTATTACCAGCACCGTGCTGCGGGACTTATACAAGCGGTTGGAAAGCGGCATGGACGTCGGCGAAGGCGAAGTGGACGCCGCTATCCGCATGGCGAATGCCGATCCGGGCGGCGGGGCAGCCGGCGGCAAGGGCAATCATTCGGTTTCCGACGCGGCGCTGCAATTGAAGACCTTTGGCCGTAGTGTCACGCCGCGCTCACCCATGCAGGCGGAATACGTGGCGCGAATATTCGATCATGAACTGGTCTTCGGCCTTGGGCCCGCGGGCACCGGCAAGACATATCTGGCTGTGGCGGCCGCCGTGTCCATGTTGCGGGAGGGTCAGGTGGACCGGCTGGTATTATCACGGCCCGCGGTGGAGGCGGGCGAGCGCCTCGGCTTTCTTCCCGGCGACATGCGCGACAAGGTGGATCCTTATTTGCGGCCACTCTATGACGCGCTCAACGAAATGCTGCCGGGAGGCCAACTGATGCGGCGCATGGAAAGCGGCGATATTGAAGTGGCCCCCCTGGCTTTCATGCGCGGGCGGACGCTCACGAATTCGTTCGTGATACTGGACGAAGCGCAAAACACTACGCCGGTGCAGATGAAAATGTTCCTGACGCGGTTGGGCGAGAATTCCCGCATGGTTGTAACGGGTGACCCCAGCCAAGTAGATTTGCCGCCCGGTATTACATCGGGTGTAGCGGACGCGAGGGCAACACTGAAGAAGGTCAAGGGAGTTTGCTTTGTTCGTTTCAGTGACGCCGACGTCGTTCGCCACCCGCTGGTCACCCGCGTGGTCCGCGCCTACAACGAACGTGACGCAAGACGCAGCGAAGAATCCACAAACGGTGGAAGCAAGTAATGTCCGGATGTCCAGCCCAGGTTGGAGAAGCAACCTTGCATCAAACCGACATCACGGTTGCGGCCCCACAATGGGTCCGCGACCTAACCGATATCGAAGACCTCTGCCGCCGCGCCGTGGCCATGACCTTGGATGTAAGTGCGCTTGACGTAAGCGCCCCGGATGCCGTCTCCGGGCCCCTCGAAGTCAGTCTATTGCTCACCGACGACGAGGCCGTGCGCCATCTTAACAATCAATACCGAAATAGCGACGAGGCAACGAACGTCCTGTCGTTTCCCGGCAATCACCTGGGCGATGCCGCCGCCGCGGGCGGGCCCATTGTGCTGGGGGATATCGTGCTGGCTTACCAAACCGTAGCCCGAGAGGCGTCGTCTTGCGGCTTGACGCTAGCCGACCACTTAAGCCATCTGGTCGCGCACGGCCTGTTGCATTTGATGGGGTACGACCATCAAGAGAAGGCTGAAGCTGAACACATGGAAGCTCTTGAAGCGGATATCTTGAAGAGCCTTGGTATTGACGATCCCCATGGTAGCCTCGGGGGCGAGGGCGGGGCGACAAATGGAAAGGAATCATGAGCGACTCTTCCAGTAGCGGGCCCCGCGGTGGCGGGGCCGACGACACACCATCATTATTCGCCGCGCTTGCTGATTGGTTGAGCGGGCTTGGCGGGGGGCGAAACGGCGAGGCGACGCTACGCGAAAGCCTCGACGAAGTTCTCGAAGAACACGAAGACGGCACGCGTTCACTCGAGCCCGAGGAACGCGCCATGCTCAGTAATATCCTTGAATTCGGTGACCGCCGTGCCGGAGACGTCATGGTGCCTCGGGCCGATATTGTCGGTGTCGAGGTTTCGACCAGCAGAGAGGAATTAATGGCCTTGTTCGCCGGCGCCGCGCACTCGCGTCTTCCGGTCTACAGAGAGACATTGGACGACCCCTTGGGAATGGTTCACATCAAGGATTTGTTGGCCGCCGTCGCCGTCGGTTCAGATACCTCTCTCGCCGACATGGTGCGTCAGGTTCTCATCGTGCCGCCGTCCATACCGGTGCTGGAACTCTTGAGCAAAATGCGCGCGACACGCCGTCACATGGCTCTGGTTGTCGATGAATATGGTGGCACCGACGGGCTGGTAACCATCGAAGACGTGGTCGAGGAAATTGTCGGCGAAATAGAGGACGAGCACGACGAAGTAGAGAAGCCCTTGGTGGCGCCGTTACGCGGCGGCGGCTTCGAGGCGGATGCCCGTGTCACTATCGCTGAATTCGAGGAGCATGTCGGCTGCGATCTCTTGCCCGACGAAAAAGAGGAAGATATCGATACGCTGGGTGGGCTGGTGTTCTCATTGTTCGGGAGGGTGCCCGGCAAGGGTGAAGTCATCTCGCACCCCTCGGGCCTGCGAATTGAGGTTCTCGAGGCCGACCCGCGCCGGGTCCTTCGTCTCAAGGTGGGGCCAATGGACGAGGTGGCCGGCGCCGGCGAAGATGGCGGCACGACCAAGGACTAAGCTGCCGCCAATGCAAACGCTCAAAAAGAAAATTGCCGGCCTCGGACCCTTGACCCGCAGCTTGTTGGCGATTGGACTAGGGCTTCTGTCTGGCACCGCCCTGCCGCCGCACAATCTGGTCATAGTTCTGATCCCGGTCTTTACGCTCCTGGTCTGGCAGCTGGACGGACTCAAGACCGCGCCGTCCGCTTCCCGCTTCGCTCCCTTCGTGCTCGGCTGGTGCTTCGGCTTCGGGCAATTTCTGATCGGCCTTTACTGGATCAGTAACGCCTTGCTCGTCGATGCCGAACAATTCGGCTGGGCCGTTCCCCTGGTCGGCTTCCTGATGCCCGCGGGTTTAGCCCTATTCAGCGGATTAGGCGTTGCCGTTGCCGCTGCTTTCTGGTGCGCCGGCCCGGCCCGGGTGCTTCTTTTGGCACTTGCCTGGACGCTTGGCGAATGGCTAAGGGGCCACGTTCTTACCGGATTCCCGTGGAATCTCGTGGGCTACGCCTGGAGCGGCTCTGATGCCATGATGCAAGGGTCCGCCCTGTTCGGCGTTTATGGACTAAGTCTGCTTACCGTTGCCATGGCTGCAGCCCCGGCGACCTTGGGTGACGCCGGCTCCAGCGGCAAGTGGCGGCCTTGGGCGCCCGTCGCCTGTGCGCTGCTGACGCTGTCATTGCTGGCAATGGGCGGCGCTCTGCGGCTGGCCGCGGCCGGCAATGAAACGGTGCCTGGCGTTCGGCTCAGAATCGTTCAGGCCGGGATCGATCAACAACTCAAATGGCGGCGGGAGTTGCGCGCCGCCAACCTCGAGAAACACCTGAGTCTGAGCCTTGAGCCTGGCGGCGATGCCATCCCGATCATTATTTGGCCCGAGGCTGCCGTGCCCTATTACCTGCCGAACGATCCGGCGGCCCGGAGCCATATTGCCCAGCGGCTCGGGCCGGGCAAGACACTGCTGACCGGCACACTCAGGGCGGAACGCCAAGCCACCGCGCCGCGTCGTGCCTGGAACAGTCTTGTAGTTCTTGATGACAAGGGTGATATCACCACGGTTTACGACAAGTCCCATTTGGTACCCTTTGGCGAATACTTGCCTATGCGCGCCTTGTTGGCGCCGCTGGGGCTAGAGAAGCTGACCGAGGGTCTGGGGGATTTTTCCGGGGGCCCGGGCCTGCAGACATTGAGCGTCGAAGGCCTCCCGGCTTTCTCACCCTTGATTTGTTACGAAGTGATTTTTCCGGGTGCCGTCGCCTCGGGCTCGGCGCGGCCGCAGTGGTTGTTGAACGTCACCAACGATGCCTGGTTTGGTAACAGCGCGGGGCCGCGCCAACATTTCGCCATGGCGCGGTTTCGCGCCGTCGAAGAAGGGCTGCCACTGGTGCGCGCCGCCAATACCGGTATTTCCGCCATAGTTGATTCTTACGGAAGACAGGTCGCGTATCTTGAGTTCGGCGAAAGCGGAATTCTTGACGGAGACTTGCCTCGCGCGCCTGTCCGGCGAACCATTTACGCCCGGTTCGGGGATGTGTCCGCGCTTATGCTCGCGGCGGTTATGTTGTTGCTGTTTTTACGCAAAAAACGGGCTAAACGTGCTTGACCATTAGGGGTTTTGCCATACCATGCGTTTTATCAGTCGTTAAAAAAATACAGCCAACACTCCTTAATTGGATATTCTAGACCGAGGCACCGCACAATGGGTGGGCTGACGGTACCCCCGGGGGGGGGCCGATTATGACCAAATCAGGAAAGGCGGGGGCGTCTAAGCCAAGCCCCGTGGATGTTCACGTAGGTAGCCGCGTTCGGCTGCGCCGTACCCTTCTGGGTATGAGCCAGGAAAAACTCGGCAAGGCCGTGAGCCTGACTTTTCAACAGATTCAGAAGTACGAACGCGGGGCCAACCGTATTGGCTCAAGCCGGCTGTTTCATCTGGCGCAGATTCTCGACGTGCCGATCTCGTTTTTCTTTGAAGGACTTGAAGAAAACGCGGCGTCGGACGGCTTTGCCTCTGCGCCCCAGGAAAATTTTGAATCCGACCAAATGTCGCGGCGCGAGACACTGGAACTGGTGCGTGCCTATTACCGGATTAGCAACCCGGCCCTTCGGCGCCGGCTTTTTGAGCTGGTAAAATCACTTTCCAGCGGAGAGGCCGAGGCCGGCTAAGCGGCGGATTCCGCGGGTGGGCTTTTGCCCCCTTTGGGCGGCCTCCCACAAGCCTTGGTAAGGCTGCCTTGGTCCTTGACCTTGCTCTAAAAGACTGCAAGAAAGCCCGCCGGGCAAGCGATCCGGCGCTTCGTGTCCGCCGTTCTGGAGGCTTTGGCACGAGACGGATGCTGCGGTCCGCATATTGGAAAATTCGAGGAGATGACCGTGTCGAAAGCTGAATATCTTTTCACCAGCGAATCCGTATCCGAAGGACACCCGGATAAAGTCTGTGACCGCATCTCCGATTCCATTCTCGATTTGTTTCTGGAAGGTGATGCAGGATCCCGCGTTGCCGTCGAAACCCTGACCACCACCAATTTGATCGTTATCGCCGGAGAGGTTCGAGGACCTCAATCCATTGGCCATGACCAAATGGAAGAAGCGGCGCGTCAGGCGGTCAAGGATATCGGCTATGAACAAGATGGTTTCCACTGGAAGAATTCAAAGGTCGAGGTTCATGTGCACGGTCAGTCGGCCGATATCGCCATGGGCGTGGATGCCGCCGGCAATAAAGACGAAGGCGCCGGCGACCAGGGCATAATGTTCGGCTACGCCTGCCGCGAGACCGATGCGCTCATGCCGGCGCCAATATATTTCTCGCACAAGATACTAGAGGGCATGGCCGCTGCCCGGCACGGCGGCAAGGCGCCGGAACTGGCTCCGGATTCTAAAAGCCAGGTCACGCTGCGTTACGTGGACGGCAAGCCGGTGGGTGCAACCTCCGTGGTCGTCTCTACCCAGCATGCGGCGGATGCCGACCAGAAGAGAATACGTGAAGTTGTTCGGCCTCATGTTCTTCGGGTGCTGCCCGAAGGCTGGATGTGTGACGAAAGCGAGTTTTACGTCAACCCCACGGGCCAATTCATCATCGGCGGACCTGACGGTGACGCTGGGCTGACCGGCCGCAAGATTATTGTCGACACTTATGGTGGTGCGGCGCCCCACGGCGGCGGTGCCTTTTCCGGCAAGGACCCGACCAAGGTTGACCGTTCCGCCGCCTACGCCGCCCGTTATTTGGCAAAGAACGTGGTTGCGGCTGACCTGGCTGACCGCTGCACGATCCAATTGGCTTACGCCATTGGCGTGTCGAAGCCGCTCTCCTTCTACATAGACCTGCACGGCAGCGGTCAGGTGGATGAAGCGAAACTCATCGGCGTATTGGGCGATCTGGTGGATCTGTCACCCCGGGGCATTCGCGAGCACCTGGCGCTGAGCCGGCCGATCTACGCCCGCACAGCCGCCTATGGCCATTTCGGCAGGGAGCCTGATAGCGACGGCGGTTTTTCCTGGGAGAAGACCGATCTGGTCGATGACCTGAAATCGGCCTTCTAGGCCGGAAAGAGATAAGCCTTGGGATAGCCATGGGGTTGGCAAGGGAACAGCGAACCCGCCGTAATATATATGGCAGGCGTCTGGGCCGGCCGCTCAGCCGTCGCCAGCAGGACTTGCTGGACAACGAACTGCAGCATTATGCGGTGTTGCTTCCTACAGCACCGCAGGCCGATACACTGGACAAATCAATCTCTCTCGACAATCTGTTTAAGGCCAAGGCCTCGCCCCTATGGCTGGAGATCGGATTCGGCGCCGGAGAACATCTCGCGGCCCAGGCCCGGGCCCATCCGGAGGTTTGCTTTATCGGTTGTGAGCCGTTTATCAACGGCCTGGCTAAAATGCTCCGTCGCGTTGTCGACGAGGGCCTCCAAAACGTCCGCCTTTTCGCGGACGACGCGGCGCTGCTCATGGAGGCTCTGCCGGATCAGAGCCTGGACCGGATCTTTGTGCTTTTCCCCGATCCCTGGCCCAAGTCCCGGCACAAAAAGCGCCGCGTTGTCTCGACCGCCAATCTGGCAAGCCTGGCGCGGCTCGCGCGCGACGGTGCTGAGCTTCGGGTGGCCACGGATGTACCCTCCTATTGCCGCTGGACCCTGGCCCAAATGGCTCAAAATGCTGACTTCGAGTGGATGGCGGAGGAAGCCGATGATTGGCGCCACCCGCCCGCCGACTGGCCGGAAACGCGTTTCCAGAAAAAGGCGGTTCAACAGGGCAGAAATCCGGTCTTTTTGCGCTTCCGCCGCCGGCCGCGTTGCGGGGCAAACCCGAAAAAACCTTGATTCCTGGGGCTTTTGGGCCCATATTGCGCATAACAACACAACTTGGACGAACGATCCGGGTGGGCCAGCGGCCCACTTTTTTATTACCTGCGATCGTTCCGGCTGGTTGGAGAAGGGCGACGATCGGTGCCGCCGATGCGCTCGCCTGAAAGGTATAGAGACCGTGGAGCGGGCAACTTCGATTGAACATCTGATCTCACCCTCGGTTGAGGCCATGGGCTTCGATCTGGTCAGGGTCAGCTTGTCGGAGGGCGGCGAGCGGACTCTCCAGGTCATGGCCGAGCGGCCGGATGGCACCATGACCGTGGACGACTGTGCCGAATTGAGCCGCGCCATCTCGGCCCTCTTGGACGTCGAGGAACCGATCAAGGGCAATTATTCCCTTGAAGTAAGCTCGCCCGGCATCGACCGGCCACTGGTCCGGCCCAATGATTTTGAACGTTTCGCCGGTTTTGACGCCAAGGTGGAACTGTACGAACCGCTCAAGGAGACACCCAGCGGCGGCCAGAAGCGGTTCAAGGGCCGCCTGCTTGGCTTGGACGAGGCCCGGGTCGGCCTGGATACGGCTGAGGGCCGGTTTTGGATGCCCTTCGACGACATCATGACGGCGCGATTGTTACTGACGGACGAACTGGTTGAAGCAAGCTTGAAGGGCACTATTAAGGTTCCCGGCGCCCGGACGGACGCCACAGACGAAGAGGATAGAGAAGACCAATGGCAGTAAGCGCAAATAGGCTTGAATTGCTGCAGATCGCAGACGCAGTGGCCCGGGAAAAAGCCATCGAGCCGGGTCTCGTGGTCGAGGCCATGGAAGAGGCGATCCAGAAAGCCGCCCGCTCGCGTTACGGCAGCGAGAATGAAATCCGCGCCGAGATCAACCGTGAGACCGGCGAAATTCATCTGATGCGGCTTTTGGAGGTCGCCGACCCGGTGGAGAGCGAGGCTCGCCAGCTTTCCCTTGATGACGCCAAGCGCCGTAACCCGGATGCCCAGGTCGGTGACTTCTTGTCGGAGGAACTGCCGCCCATCGATTTTGGCCGCATCGCCGCTCAGACCGCCAAGCAGGTCATCGTACAGAAAGTCCGCGACGCCGAGCGCGAGCGTCAATACGAAGAATACAAGGACCGCATCGGAGAAATCGTCAACGGCATCGTCAAACGGGTTGAGTATGGCAATGTCATGGTCGACCTGGGCCGGGGAGAGGCCGCCGTGCGGCGCGATGAACAGCTCCCGCGCGAAAGCTTCCGCAATGGCGATCGGGTACGCGCCTACATTTACGATGTGCGGCGCGAACTGCGCGGCCCACAAATCTTTCTTTCGCGCACCCATCCGCAATTTATGTCCAACCTGTTCGCTCAAGAGGTGCCGGAGATTTATGACGGCATTATCGAGATTAGGGCCATCGCCCGCGACCCGGGTAGCCGGGCCAAGATTGCCGTGCTTTCTAACGATAGCGGGATTGACCCCGTGGGCGCCTGTGTGGGCATGCGCGGCAGCCGCGTGCAGGCGGTGGTCAACGAACTGCAAGGTGAAAAGATCGACATCATTCAATGGTCGCCCGACCCGGCGACATTCATTGTCAACGGCTTGGCCCCCGCCGAGGTGGTCAAGGTGGTGCTGGACGAAGATACCCAGAGCATTGAAGTGGTTGTGTCCGACGATCAATTGTCGCTGGCCATTGGCCGGCGCGGCCAAAACGTGCGCCTGGCGTCGCAATTGACGGGCTGGGATATCGATATCCTGACCGAGGCCGAGGAATCCCAGCGCCGCCAGGATGAATTCCGCATGCGCAGCGAGGCCTTCATGGCCGACCTTGATGTTGATGAAATGATCGCCCACCTTCTCGTGACCGAGGGTTTTTCAAACATCGAAGAAGTCGCCTTCGTACCGGTTGACGAACTTGCCGCAATCGAAGGGTTTGGTGACGGGATTGCCGAGGAATTGCAGGCCAGGGCCAATCAGCGCATTGAGGCGGTTAATCAGGAACTGAGCGACCGCCGTAAAGAACTGGGCGTGGTTGACGAAATCGCCGTGATCGAAGGCCTTACGCCCGCCATGCTGGTCAGCCTGGGCGAGGCCGGTGTGAAGGAACTGGATGACTTGGCTGATCTGGCCTCGGACGAATTGATCGACCCGGCGGAGGGGGCCTTGAAAGGTTACCGCCTCAGTGAGGATGACGCCAACGCCATCATCATGGCGGCGCGCGCTCATTGGTTCGAGGGCGAAGAAGATGCGCCGGCCGAGGCAGAGGACGCGAGTGAAGAGGCGGGAGACTCCGACGACGAGGCCAATGCCGGCGAAGGTGGCGACGCCGAGGGTGCGGAGTAGAAACCGGTTCCATGAACGCGGAGACCAACAGGCGCTGCATTGCCACCGGCCAGGCCAGGGACACGGCCGGGATGGTTCGGTTGGTCGAATCTCCGGACGGTGAGCTGGTGTCCGATGTGGCGCACAAGTTGCCGGGCCGGGGGTATTGGTGCACAGCGACACGGGCGGCCGTCGAGCAGGCCGCCAAGACCCGAGCCCGGCGGGGATCGCGAACACCAAAGTTGCAGGCGGCCCTTGCCGAAACGATTGAAAGCCTTCTGGCATCGCGCTGTCTGGAATGTCTGGGGCTGGCGAAGCGGGCCGGAACACTGGTGAGTGGTTTTGACAAGGTCAAGAAGATGCTGCGCGCCGGCGACGCGGCTCTGCTGATCGGCGCCGCCGACGGCGCGGCGGACGGCAAGGCCAAACTCAAGGCTCTCGGCGCCGATTTGCCGGTGATCGAGCAATTTTCCACCACCGAATTGAGTTTGGCACTCGGACGCGAAAATGTGGTACATGCAGCCCTGTCTGCGGGCCCCTTGACCCAAAGATTCCTGAGTGATACCGCGCGTCTTGGCGGTTTCAGGGCGGAGGCCGGGGAACATGGGGCCGGTGACGGCATTGATATGCGGAACAGTCGAAGAGTATGAGCGAAGAAACGACAGATAAGAAACTTAGCCTGGGCAGCGGCCCGCGGACGCTTCAACTTAAGAAGACCGTGGATACGGGACAGGTGCGTCAAAGTTTCTCCCATGGCCGCAGCAAGGCGGTCGTGGTGGAACGCAAGAAAAAGCGGGTCTTCGCCAAATCGAAGGGCGAGTACGCGGAAGTTCCGGGCGAAGCAGGTCAAGACCTTCCGGCACAAGCGCCGGGTGACATGCCCGAAGGGCAGGAGCCCGGCACGGAGGATGGCAAATCCCGGGGCCGCGTTATTCTCCGCGAACTAACGGATGACGAAAAGGTCGCTCGCGCCAAGGCTCTTGACGCTTCCATCCAGATGGATCGGGAAGCGAGGGTTCAGGCGGCCGAAGAGGCAAAAGTCCAAGCCAGTGAAGAAGCCCGCATGGCTCGCGAGCACGATGAGGCGGAAAGTCGCCGCATTGAAGAGGAAGCGCGCAAACGGGAAGAAGATGATGCGCGCCAGAAATCCGAGGACGAAGCGACCAAGCGGCTTGAGGCTGAACAGGCTGCCGCGGCGGGCCAACAGCCCCTCAGCCGTCTCGACAAGAAGCGTACCCTGGAGCTTGAAGAAAGCGAGGCCGCCGCCCGTAATCGACGCGCCGGTGGCAGTGCACGCCCCTCTCCCGCTCGCCGGGGCGAGCCGCGCAGACGAAGTGGCAAGCTTACCGTCACCCGCGCCCTGCAGGAAGACAGCGAACGCCAGCGCAGCTTGGCATCCGTGCGCCGGGCGCGTGAACGCGAAAAGCGTGACCGCAATATGGCGGGCATAAGCGAACCGCCGAAGAAAGT
Source organism: uncultured Alphaproteobacteria bacterium (assembly GCA_964405515.1). Classification (GTDB taxonomy): domain Bacteria; phylum Pseudomonadota; class Alphaproteobacteria; order JAPYRI01; family JAPYRI01; genus CAYOOG01. The sequence continues at coordinate 48,827 of CAYOOG010000001.1, forward strand.
AGTGCGCGAAGTTGTTGTGCCGGAAGGCATTACGGTAGCGGAGCTCGCCAACCGCATGGCGGCGCGCGGCAATGAAGTGATCAAGGCGCTGATGGAAATGGGTTCGACGACCGGAATTGACGATGTTATCGACCAGGACACCGCCGAATTGATCGTCGAACAGTTTGGTCACACCATTCGGCGCGTAAGCGAAGCCGATGTGGAAGTTGGCGTGAAAGGCGAGGTTGACTTGGATACGGATCTTGAGCCCCGCGCGCCGGTGGTTACGGTTATGGGCCATGTTGACCATGGCAAGACGTCGCTCTTGGACGCATTGCGTAACGCCGATGTGGTCTCGGGCGAGGCTGGCGGCATTACCCAGCATATCGGCGCCTACCAAATCGACGGCGCAGATGGCCAGAAAATAACGTTCGTTGATACGCCGGGCCACGAGGCCTTTACCGCCATGCGCGCCCGTGGCGCCAACGTTACCGATATCGTGGTACTGGTGGTTGCCGCGGACGATGGCGTCAAGCCGCAAACGGCCGAAGCCATCGACCACGCAAAGGCGGCGGATGTGCCCATCGTCGTAGCCATCAACAAAATGGACCTCGACGGCGCCGATCCAAACCGGGTGCGGCAAGATCTGTTACAGCATGAGCTGGTGTGCGAGGCCATGGGTGGCGACATTCTGGATGTCGAGGTTTCGGCCACCAAGAAGACAAACCTCGACAAACTGGAAGAAGTCATCCTGCTGCAGTCGGAAATTCTCGAATTAAAGTCCAATCCCAACCGGGCGGCGGAAGGCATCGTCATTGAAGCCAGGCTCGACAAGGGCCGGGGCTCTCTGGCCACTGTGCTGGTGCAGCGCGGTACCCTTAAGGTCGGAGATATTTTTGTTGCCGGCTCGGAGTGGGGCCGGGTCCGTGCCCTCGTTGATGATCACGGCGACAATGTAAAAATGGCCGGGCCATCGGTCCCGGTGGAAGTCCTGGGGCTTCAAGGCATGCCCGCGGCGGGTGATGAATTTTCGGTCGTCGAAAATGAGAACAGGGCGCGCGAGGTCTCGGAATTCCGCCAGCGCCGCGACCGCGACGACGCATCGACCGGTTCGCGGGCGACTCTCGAGGAAATGATGGCGCAGGTCGGGGCCGAGGAAAAGAAGGACGTGCCTCTGGTCATCAAGGCCGACGTGCAGGGCTCCGCCGAGGCCATTGTCGGGGCCTTGGAAAATCTCGGTACGGATGAGGTAACGGCGCAGATTCTTCGTTCCGGCGTGGGCGCCATTACGGAATCAGATATCACCTTGGCCAATGCTTCGTCGGCGGCGGTCATCGGCTTTAACGTGCGCGCCAACAAACAGGCGCGGGATCTTGCCGAAAGTGAAGGCGTTGATGTTCGCTACTACGCGGTCATTTACGATCTTATCGATGATATCAAGGGATTCATGTCCGGCTTGCTGGCGCCGAGCGTCGAAGAAACCATGCTCGGCAGCGTCGAAGTGCGCGAGGTATTTGGTGTCAGCAAGGTCGGCAAGGTCGCCGGTTGCCTGGTAACCGACGGCGTGGTCCGGGGCGGTGCAAATATTCGCATCGTGCGGGACGGCACCGTGGTTCATCAGGGGGTCATGTCTTCCCTCAGGCGCTTCCAGGACGAAGTCAAGGAAGTCAAACAAGGCACGGAATGTGGCATGGCGATTGAAAACTTTCAGGACTTCAAGCCGGGCGACGTTATCGAGGTCTTTGACGTCAAAGAAGTCGCGCGTACGCTTTAGGCGTTGCGCCAACCGCGGACCGTGCTTTCAAGCGGGCTCATCGGCGCGGGGCGCCAAACTTAAATATTGGGCGAATGAATATGGTCATAGGAAAGGCACCTAGCCAGCGCCAGTTGCGCGTGGGCGAATTGATCCGCCACGCCCTAGCCGAATGTCTTGCCCGGGACGAAGTAAACGACCCGGATCTTGGCGGCGTTCCGGTGACCGTCAGCGAAGTGCGCATGAGCCCCGATTTGAGAAACGCGATGGTCTTTGTCATGCCCCTGGGGGGCGGTGAGGCGGATAAGATCGTCAAGGCACTCGGCCGCAATGCCGCATACCTGCGTGGCCAGGTCAATCGTCGCGTGCAGCTCAAATATTCGCCACAGCTGCGTTTCTCAGCGGACTCGTCCTATGATTACGCGGACCAGATTGACGCCCTGTTGCGCCGCCCAAAGGTTGCCGCCGACCTTGCGACAGACGGCGGTGGCACGGACGGCGGGGAAGATTAAGAAGTGGCGCGCAAACTCCGGGGCCAGCCTCTTAACGGCTGGGTGATCCTGGACAAGCCCGAAGGCATTACTTCCAGCAAGGCGGTCGGCGCCGTGCGCCGGGCGCTGGATGCCAGAAAGGCGGGCCATGGCGGCACTCTCGATCCGCTGGCGACGGGCGTTTTGCCCATTGCCCTCGGCGAGGCAACCAAGGCCCTGCCGTACGTGGTGGACCGCGATAAAGCCTACCTGTTCACGGCCTGTTGGGGTGAGGAGCGGGAGACCGACGACCGAGAGGGCAAGGTCACCCAAAGCGGCGGCCACCACCCGACTAAAAGCGATATTCTCGGTATTTTGCCGCAATTCGTGGGTGAGATCGAACAAACGCCCCCCGCCTATTCGGCCATCAAGGTGGCGGGAGAGCGCGCCTACAAACTGGCCCGCGCCGGTGAGACCGTGGACCTGGCGCCGCGCCGCGTGTTGATTCAGAGCTTCGATCTGTTGTCGCCGGATTCCGGAGAGGATGAGGCTTCGGGCCTTGAGCAAGCTGAATTCGAGATCGTCTGCGGCAAGGGCACTTACGTGCGCGCCCTGGTTCGGGACCTTGCCCGGGCGCTTGGTACCTTCGGATACCTAGGAAAACTGCGCCGTACGCGGGTAGGGCATTTCACCGAATCCCGGGCGATTTCGCTGGATATGCTGGATGAATTGGTACATAGTGCGCCGCTTTCCGAATGCCTCCTGCCGTTGGAGACCGCGCTGGACGACATCCCGGCGCTGGCCGTGACGGCATCGGAAGCGGCCCGCCTAAAGAGCGGGCAGGTTGTCCGGACCCCCAGCACCAAACAGGGGGTCGTTTTCGTAACTGCGGACGGGCAACCGGTGGCAATGGCACGGGTCGAGGACGGTGCTGTCCATCCGGTGCGCGTTTTCAATCTATAAGGTTTAGGAGTTATTGATGTCGATTACTGCCGAACGGAAGGCGGAGCTCATGAAAGAGTTCGCCACCGGGCCCGAAGATACGGGCTCACCAGAGGTGCAGGTGGCAATCCTGTCTGAGCGAATTGCCAATCTCACCGAACACTTCAAGTCGCACAAGAAAGATATTCATTCCCGTCGGGGCTTGCTGATGTTGGTCAGCCGCCGCCGTCGTCTATTGGACTACGTCCAGAATAAGGACAAGTCCCGGTATGAATCGCTGATCAAGCGGCTGGGCCTGCGCAAGTAGGCAACAGGCGTCTTCTGGCGTAGCAGGATCATGCTTTGGCGCAAAGCGCGCGTGATCTGCTGCATTGGAGCCAGGTGGGCGTCCCGACTGTCATCGGCCCAGGAAATTATTTGCCAACCGCTGCGGCGGTGGCGGGCCCGAAGACAGGAAACTAGCGGCATGGGGATGGGCCCCGGTCGCGACCGGCGACAGCCAGGGGCTGATGCGCCGAAAGTAGGTAAGGAAAGAAGAGAATGTTTGACGTTTTTAAGCAAGAACTCGAATGGGGCGGCCGCAAGCTGACCCTTGAATCTGGCCGCATGGCGCGCCAGGCGGACGGTGCGGTATTGGTAACGTACGATGAAACAACAGTGCTCTGCACAGCGGTTGCCGCCAAGTCGGCACGATCGGGAATAGATTTCTTCCCACTCACCGTGAACTATCAGGAAAGAACATATGCCGCCGGCAAGATTCCGGGCGGATTTTTTAAGCGCGAAGGCCGGCCCGCCGAAAAGGAAACCCTGACCTGCCGTCTCATCGACCGGCCGATCCGGCCGCTGTTCCCGAAGACATTTCGGAACGAAACTCAGGTCATCTGCACCGTGCTAAGCCACGACATTGAAAATAACCCCGATATCGCCGCATTGATCGGCGCAAGCGCCGCCCTGACCATATCGGGCATTCCCTTCATGGGACCCATCGCCGCCGCCCGAGTTGGTTATAAGGATGGCGAGTACGTACTCAACCCTCGGTTTGATGATCTGCCGGAGGGCGATCTCGATCTCGTGGTCGCGGGCACCGGCGACGCCGTTCTCATGGTGGAAAGCGAGGCCAAGGAATTAAGCGAAGAGGTCATGCTGGGCGCGGTGGTCTTCGGCCACAAGGAAATGCAACCGGTCATCGACGCCATAATCGCCCTGGCCGAGGATTGCGCCAAAGAGCCTTGGAACCTGCCGGAAGCGCCGGATGTCAGCGACTTGACAGCCCGTGTCCGCGATCTGGCCGAGGCGGATGTCCGCGCGGCTTACGGTGAGCAAGTCAAACAGGCCCGGGTCGAAAAACTGGGCGAAGCGCGTAAGAAGGTCATTGCGGAAGTAGGCGAGGAAGATGCCGGCGCTGCCGGTGAAATCTTCAAGAGCCTGGAAAAGGAAGTCGTCCGCGGCTCTATTCTAGAGACCGGCAACCGCATCGACGGTCGCGACACCAAGACCGTGCGCCAGATCAAGGCGGAAACCGGTGTACTTCCGCGTACCCATGGCTCGTCCCTGTTTACGCGTGGCGAGACCCAGGCGTTGGTGGTTACCACCCTTGGCACCGGCCAGGACGAGCAAATCATTGACGCCCTGGACGGCGATTACCGTGAGAATTTCCTGCTGCACTACAATTTTCCGCCCTATTCGGTGGGCGAGGCGGGCCGTGTCGGCTTTACCTCGCGCCGTGAGGTCGGCCACGGCAAGCTTGCCTGGCGGGCGCTCAAGGCGGTGATGCCGAACGCGGAGGATTTTCCCTACACCATACGCATTGTCTCCGAAATCACTGAATCCAACGGCTCATCCTCGATGGCCACGGTTTGCGGCTCGTCTTTGTCGATGATGGACGCGGGCGTTCCCTTGTCCCGGCCCGTCGCCGGTATTGCCATGGGGCTGATCAAGGAAGACGACAAGTTCGCCGTGCTCTCCGATATTCTTGGTGACGAGGATTATTTGGGCGACATGGACTTCAAGGTGGCGGGCACCGAGGACGGTATTACCTCGCTGCAGATGGACATCAAGATCACCGGCATCACCGAGGAAATCATGGATCAGGCCTTGTCTCAGGCCAAGGACGGGCGCCTGCACATTCTTGGCGAAATGTCCAAGGACCTCGATCATGCGCGCGAAGAGTTGAATGAATACGCGCCAAGGATCGAAACCCTGACCATCCCCAAGGACAAGATCAAGGAAGTCATCGGCAGCGGCGGCAAGGTTATCCGCGAGATCGTCGAAGTCACCGGCGCCAAGATCGACATTGCCGACGACGGCACCATCAAGGTGGCGGCGCCGCAGGCCTCGGTTATCAAACAGGCGATCGATTGGATCAACACTATCGTGGCGGAACCGGAAGTCGGCGTGATCTATGATGGTACCGTGGTCAAGGTTGTGGACTTCGGCGCGTTCGTGAACTTCTTCGGCGCCCGTGACGGCTTGGTGCATATCAGCGAGCTGGCGCCAAACCGGGTCAAGACTGTTGGCGACGTTGTCAATGAAGGCGACAAGGTCAAGGTCAAGGTCCTGGCGGTCGATGACCGCGGCAAAGTGCGGCTGTCCATGAAAGTGGTTAATCAGGAAACCGGGGAGGAAATAGCACAAAGCGCCTGAACCGGGCTCTGGGCGGCGGCGTTAAACTCCTGACAACATTAGGGTTTCACGCTGCCCGACAGACCTTGAACGGGACTCCCGGGGAACCATCTAACACAGGTTCCAGTAACCCGAGGGGGGTTCCGCAGACCGGTAAGGGTTTCTGGGTGCGGTGAATGATATGAAGGCTCTCAACCCCGTCTTGATCTCCGGCCGCGAGATATTGCCCCTTATTGAGGGGGGCAAGGGCGTGAGCATTAGCAATTGGAGCTCTTCGGGGGCCTGGGCGGCCTGCGGCGGTGTCGGCACGGTTTCCTGCGTTAATGCCGACCATTACGGTGAGGATGGCGAGGCCATTCCGCAGATCTACAACGGCAAGACCCGCCGCGAACGGCACGAGGAGCTGGTGACCTACGCAATCGAGGGCGGCGTGGTTCAGGTTCAACGGGCGCACGAAGTGGCCTCCGGCGAAGGCCGTCTGCACATGAACATTCTTTGGGAAATGGGCGGCGCCGAACGCGTGCTCGAAGGCGTGCTCGAACGGGTCGGCGGTCTTGTCGATGGCGTGACCTGCGGCGCCGGTATGCCTTACCGCTTGGCGGAAGTCGCCGCCAAGTTCGGAGTCTACATCTATCCCATTATCTCCTCGGCCCGCGCCTTCGGCGCTTTGTGGCGGCGATCCTATAACAAGTATCCCGAATGGCTCGGTGGCGTGGTTTACGAGGACCCGTGGCTTGCCGGTGGGCACAACGGGTTGTCGAACAAGGAAGATCCCTTGAAGCCCGAGGACCCCTATCCACGGGTGGTCGAGTTGCGCAAGCTCATGCGGGAATTGGGCCTTGGCCACGTGCCCATCGTCATGGCCGGCGGCATCTGGTTTCTGCGCGAATGGCAGGATTGGATCGAAAATCCGGATATGGGCCCCATAGTCTTTCAGTTCGGCACCCGGGCTCTGTTGACCCAGGAAAGCCCCATTTCCGATGAATGGAAGCGCCGCCTCGGCACGCTCGCCAAGGGGGACATCTCGCTGCACCGCTTCAGTCCCACGGGGTTTTACGCCTCAGCCGTGAATAACAGCTTCCTGCACGAGTTGGAGGAACGTTCGGCGCGGCAGATAGGATTTAGTAGCGAGGCCGATGGCGGCAAATCCGTGGCCTTTAAGTTCGGTCCGCGCAAGCGCGAGGTTTATGTCACGCCGGCCGACGAGGCCCGGGCCAAGGAATGGTTGGCCGCCGGATTTACGCAGATGCTGCGTACGCCAGGGGAAACCTTGATTTTCGTTACTCCCGAAAAGGCCAACGAAATCCATAAGGATCAGACCGATTGCATGGGCTGCCTTAGCCAATGTCTGTTTTCCAATTGGATGGCGGGCGAACCGGGAAATACCGGCAAAAAAGCGGACCCCAGAAGTTTCTGCATCCAGAAGACCCTGCAGGACGTGGCCCACGAGGGTTCGGTCGAACATAATCTTGTGTTCGCCGGGCACAACGCCTTCCGCTTTGCCGAAGACCCCTTCTTTTCCAACGGCTTCGTCCCCACGGTGCGGCAACTGGTCGAACGCATGCTCACGGGCGACTGAAATCTTGACTTTTCTCCACTGCGGGCCGACCCTTATATGGAATGGTTCTTGACCATCGCCTAAACGGAACGCGCTACGTATGAAAAAAGAGCCTAGCGATAAGTTTGGTCGGCCTTTTGCTGGTGCGTTGGAACAGTTGCGCCGCACGGGCATGCGGCCCACGCGCCAGCGCATGGCCTTGGCCAAGTTGCTCTTGGACGGCGGCAAACGGCACATTACGGCCGAATCCCTTCACGCGGAAGCGGCGGCCTCGGGCATCCGCGTGTCCCTGGCGACGGTCTACAACACGCTCCATCAATTCACCGGCGTCGGCCTTTTGCGCGAAGTCGTGGTGGATGCCGGAATCACCTACTTCGATACCCGGACCAACGACCATCATCATACTTATTGTCAGGACGACGGTACATTGCGGGACGTGGACGATGGCGATTTCAAGATTTCGTCCCTGCCAAAACCACCCAAAGGCACCGAAATCGAGCGCGTGGACGTGGTTATTCGCGTCAAGTCCAAGGGCCAATAATTGCTTAAGAACAGCGTGTAATGCTTGGTTTTAGAATTACTCTAAATGATTGACAGGCGGGCGGCGAGGGCCCATATTAACGCCAACCGCCGCCAATGCGGATAAGCGGATGTCGTTGCGGGCGCAAATCGTTTCGCTTCGGCGTATTACTTGAACGGGCTCGGCCCAACCGAGCCAAATCAAACCATGGATAGGAGATCCCAAGATGTCACTTGCCGGGAGCAAGACCGAAGAGAATCTAAAAGCGGCGTTTGCCGGGGAAAGCCAAGCCAACAGGCGCTATCTCTATTTCGCTCAAAAGGCCGACGTGGAAGGCTATAACGATGTTTCGACGGTATTCCGCTCTACCGCGGAAGGTGAGACCGGCCACGCCCACGGCCACCTGGAATATTTGGAAGAAACCGGGGATCCGGCCACCGGCCTGCCGATCGGCAGCACCGCCGACAACCTCAAGGCCTCCGTTGCTGGTGAGACTCACGAGTATACGGATATGTATCCGGGTATGGCCAAGACCGCCCGCGAGGAAGGCCACGACGAAATCGCCGATTGGTTTGAGACTTTGGCCAAGGCGGAGAAGTCCCACGCCGGACGTTTCCAAAAGGCGCTCGACAACCTCGACTAAATTGTTGAAAGATTTTTTGGGCCCGGCGGCTTTGGTGGCGCCGGGTCCAGTTGTTCCAACACCTCTACGAAAAGGTAACGGGCCAACATGAGTGAAGAGGGTTACAGGGAAGGCAGTCTGGGGGCGCCGACCCGCCACCCCATTGATTGGCGTAGCCCGGCCTTTTATGACCAGGCGGAAATCGACGCCGAACTGCGCCGCGTTTTCGACATATGTCACGGCTGCCGGCGCTGCTTCAATCTCTGCGATTCCTTCCCGCGTCTTTTTGATCTTGTTGATGATTCGGAGACCGGCGAACTCGATTGTGTGGACAGCAGGAATTTTGCATCAGTTCTGGCCGCCTGCACGCTTTGCGACCTGTGCTTCATGACCAAGTGCCCCTACGTGCCGCCCCACGAATTCGACCTGGATTTCCCCCACTTAGTGTTGCGCGCCCGCGCCGCCGCCCACCGGCAGGGTGAGACGCCCTTTGTCGTCAAGCAACTGGCGAGAACCGACCGCAATGGGGCATGGGCCGCGCCCATCGCTTGGGCCGTCAATTGGGCGGGGCGTGTTTCCAACTGGCTGACGCGGCCCTTGCTGGCCTTGGTTGCCGGCATTCACCGCGCCGCCGCCCTGCCGCGTTTCCATCGCCGCAGTTTGACGGTGCGTGCCCCAGGCGGCGAACCACCGGTCAACACCAAAGCCCCGGCCCACGACCGTAAGGCGGTGATCTATGCCACCTGCTTCGCCAATTTCAACGACCCGGCCATCGGCGCGGCGGCACAGCGCGTTTTGGCCGCCAATGGCGTCGAGACGGTGATCGAGCATTCGGCCTGTTGCGGCATGCCGCTCTTGGAACACGGCGACATCAAGGCCGTGGCGGGCCGCGCCGAGCAGGTGTCGGCGGCATTCCTGCCCTGGATCGAAAAGGGCTACGATATTGTGGCTCTGGTGCCGTCCTGCGCGCTGATGATGAAGTTCGAGTGGCCGCTGATCCTGCCCGGCAGCGAGAGCGTGCGCCGCCTTGCCGAGGCTACCTTCGATATCACCGAATACGTCGTGGACATCGCCAAGAAGGAAGGCCTGGGCACCCGGCCCGCGCCCCTCGACGGCGGTGTAACCGTGCATATTCCCTGCCATGCCCGGGCCCAGAACATGGGCGCCAAGGCGGCGGAGATGCTGCGGCTCATTCCCGATACTCCCATTGAGGTGATTGAGCGCTGCTCCGGCCACGGCGGCTCCTGGGGCATGATGAAGGATAATTTCGAAGTTGCGCTCAAGGTGGCAAGGCCCGTCGCAAAAACCGCCGCCAAGCAGGCCAACCCCTACCTGGCGTCCGAATGTCCGCTGGCCGGGCCGCACATTCTGCAGGCCATGGAGCGCCTGGAGGGTGAGATCCCCGACCGCGCCTGGCATCCCATTCAGTTGTTCGACAAGGCCACGGGTGGAGGCACACGATGAGCAAGGCGGAACGGGAAATCACGCCCGCCGATATTTTGGCCCCGGCGGACTACGAAACCCGGCGCAAGGAATTGAAGGCACGGCTCCTGGAGACGAAACGTTTCCGCCGTGTCGCGGTCGGCCCGGACGTCACCTTCTACTTCGAGAATTACGACACCATGTGGATGCAGGTTCAGGAAATGCTGCGCATTGAAAAAGGCGGAGACGAGCAGTTGGCCGATGAGCTAGCGGCCTATAACCCCTTGATTCCAAAGGGCCGTGAACTAGTGGCCACGATGATGTTTGAAATTGACGATGAGGGCCGCCGGGCCAGGGTCCTGGGCGCCTTGGGTGGTGTCGAGGACACCGTGACCCTGACCGTCGATGGCGCGGCGGTGCGGGCGCAACCGGAGACCGATGTCGAGCGCACGACGGCCGACGGCAAGACCTCTTCCATACACTTCCTGCGCTTTGCCTTGTCGGATGATCAGGTGGCCCAATTTCGCAAGTCCGACGCTCAGGTGGTGCTGGGTATCGGACACGACGACTACGCGCACATGGCGGTGCTGCCCCCAGCCGTGCGTGAGGCTTTGGCGGAAGATTTTATGGATAAGCCTCGCCCGGCTGCACGCCCCACAGGCCGGAGCGCCTGATCCAGCCCTCGTGTCCGGCGATATCCACCTGGCACCATTCTTTGCGGCAGGCCAATAGGCCCGCGATCACGCCGGGCTCGGCGAGCGCCAGTCGCGACGCGGCCAGGTTAGGCTCCTGGTACAGGGACTGCACGTCGTCGCCGACCACCAGGGCGGTCCGATCGCCGGACAACAAACCCCGGTGAACCCAGCCGACGGCGCCGTCGGCATCGCGCACCTTGCGCCACAGTTCGTATTCATCAATGACCTGAAGCGGCATGCCGGCCCGAACGATGACCCAGTCGATGGGATAACGCACACCGGGGCCGGTGCGGATGTTCGCCTCCTTGGCGGTGACCGAGACGAAACGTGGCAGCGGCAGCCCGGTCTTGACCACGCGCTGCTCCTGGGCAGCCGGCGGCGGAACGATTTCCGCCGAAAAGGCAAAAACCAGAGCGATCAATGGGGCCACGAATCTCAAAAGGATATTCCCAGATGATGTCTTGAAAGCCCCGGTTTCCGGGACCTGCAACAGTTATGGCGGGCGGGAGCCGAGAGGTCAAGCCGGAGCCCGGAAAGACTCTGGCAATCGGATAATGCTCTTATTGTATTGTTGCACTCCATCCGGTAAACAGGGCCGGAAACCGCCCCCATGACCCGAAAAAGGGCACAACCCGGTGGGCCTATGGCCTTACCCGTCAAGACCCGGCATGACCCAGAAAAAACCCCTTGTCATCGTCACCCGCAAGCTCCCGGAGCCCATCGAGACACGGATGATGGAGCTCTTCGACGCCCGGCTCAACGTTGACGACGAGCCCATGAGCAAGGCGGAGCTGGTGGAAGCGGTCGGCCTGGCCGATGTTCTGGTGCCCACGGTCACGGACCGCATCGACGCCGGCATTCTCGCCCAGGCCAATCCGAATCTGCGGCTGATCGCGAACTTTGGCGCCGGCGTGGATCATATTGATCTCAAGAGCGCGCGGCAGCGGGGCATTACGGTTACCAGCACGCCTGACGTGTTGACCGAGGACACCGCCGACATGGCGCTGGCGCTTATTCTGGCGGTCTCGCGCCGCCTCGTGGAAGGCGAACGCATTGTCCGCCACGGCGAATGGAAAGGCTGGTCGCCGACCTGGATGCTGGGCCACCGTATTGGCGGCAAGCGGCTCGGCATCATCGGCATGGGCCGGATTGGCCAGGCCGTGGCGCGCCGCGCCAAGGCCTTCGGTCTTTCGATCCACTACCACAACCGCACGCGCGTGCATGAAGACATTGAGGCGGAACTCGAGTGCACCTATTGGGAGAGCCTCGACCAGATGTTGGCGCGCATGGATTTCGTTTCCGTCAACTGTCCCCATACCCCCGCGACCTATCACCTATTGTCGGCGCGTCGGCTGAAGCTGTTGCAGCCCCACGCCTACGTGGTGAATTCCTCGCGCGGGGAGGTGATCGACGAAAATGCGCTGGCCCGCATGCTGGAGGCCGGTGATCTGGCTGGCGCCGGATTGGACGTGTACGAACACGAGCCCGCCGTGAATCCCAAGCTGGTGGAGATGGATAACGTGGTTCTGTTGCCACATATGAGTTCATCCACCATCGAAGGCCGCGTTGACATGGGCGAGAAAGTGCTGATCAACATCAAGACCTTCGTCGACGGCCACCAGCCGCCGGATCGCGTGCTCGAAGGCGCACTTTAGGGCCGGAAAGACTCTAGAGCTCGCTACAGCCGATAAATCAAGCGGCGTGGCGGGAAAGGTCGTGGATCGTGGCCTCGGGACTGCAAAGGGCGCATTTTGGATCGGGCGGCACCTTCACGGTACGAAAGCTGGCGGCCAGGGCGTCATAGATCAACAGCCGTCCGGCCATGTCGTCGCCCACGCCCAAAATGGTTTTGAGAACCTCCGTCGCCTGCAATGACCCCATAACTCCGGCCAGGGCGCCCAGGATGCCGCCCTCGGCGCAACTGGTGACGGTCTCCGGGTCCGGGGCCTCGGGGAACAGGCAGCGATAGCAGGGCTTCGCCTCCTTGGCCTCAAAGGCCCGGAAGGTGGCCAATTGGCCCTCGAACTGGCCGAGCGCCGCCGAGACCAAGGGGCGGTGCGCCAGGAAGCAGGCATCGTTTACAAGGTAGCGGGTCTCGAAATTATCGCAGCCGTCGGCCACCACGTCGTACTGGGAGATAAGCGCGAGCGCATTGTCGACCGCCAGTCGTTCGTCGTGACGGATCACCGTCACATCGGGATTGAGCCGGGCCACGGCCTCGGCGGCGCTTGCCGTCTTGGCCGTTTCCAGATCGTCTGTGCCGTGGGCGATCTGGCGTTGCAGGTTGGACAGCGTCACCCGGTCGTCGTCGACAATGCCGAGAGTGCCGACGCCCGCCGCCGCCAGATACATCAAAAGCGGCGAGCCAAGCCCGCCGGCGCCGACAACCAGTACCTTGGCGTCCAGTAGCCGCGCTTGCCCGGCTCCACCAACCTCGCGCAGGATGATGTGGCGGGCGTAACGCTCCAGTTGCTCGTCGCTCAGGGGCATGGGCCGACCGGCGTTCCTGCCTGCCTCAAATGCCGTCGAACAGGGCTGTGGTCAAATAGCGCTCGGCGAATGAGGGCAACACGACGACGATGAGTTTGCCCGCCATGTCGTCCCGCTGGCCGACTTCAATGGCCGCGGCGACCGCGCCGCCCGATGATATGCCGCCGGGGATTCCCTCGACCCGGGCCAATTGCCGTGCTGTCTCGAAGGCGGTCTCGTTGCTTACCGTAACCGTCTCGTCGATCATATCGCTGTTTAGAATTTCCGGCACAAAACCGGCGCCGATGCCTTGAATCTTGTGGGGCCCGGGTTGCCCGCCCGAAAGCACCGGGCTGTCTTCGGGCTCGACGGCAATCATTTTCAGCTCCGGCCGCCGTGGCTTGATGACCTCGCCAACGCCGGTCAGGGTGCCGCCGGTGCCGACGCCGGAGACCACCACATCTACCTTGCCGTCGGTATCGCGCCAAATTTCCTCTGCCGTGGTTGCGCGGTGCACCGCCGGATTGGCCGGGTTCTGAAACTGTTGCGGCATAATGGCATTATCATCTTCCGCCACCAGTTCTTCGGCTCGGGCGATGGCGCCCTTCATGCCTTTCTCCGCCGCCGTCAATTCAAGCTCCGCGCCCAGGAGCGACAACATCTTGCGCCGTTCGATCGACATGCTCTCTGGCATCACCAGAACCAGACGGATGCCCCGCGCCGCGCAAACAAAAGCAAGCGCAATTCCCGTATTGCCAGAGGTTGGCTCCACCAGAACCGTGTCCGGCCCCAACTTGCCCTCGGCGGCCAAGGCTTCGATCATGGAAACGCCGATCCGGTCCTTGACCGAGGCCAACGGATTGAAGAACTCCAACTTGACGACGATATCGGCCTTGACCCCGGCTTCCTGGGGCAAGCGGTTGAGGCGGACCAGTGGCGTGTTGCCAATCGTTCGCGTGATGTCGTCGTAAATCAGGCCGCGGCCTACGTCGGTGGGAATAAAATCAGTCATGTCGGGGGATGCTCCTTGGCGGATTGTTTGGTGGGCGGGGAAGTTCTCATTCCCCACGCCACCATTTCAAGCAGTAATTCTTCATGGGTCAAGTAAGGGCTCAAATCGTGAAATCCAGATGTTCGGTCGTGGCCTCGGCGCCCGGCCGGTTGGCGACACCTTCCACCGTGGCGCGCCGGCACAGGTCCTCAATCGTAATGTCTTCAAGGCGCGCCATGACCATTGTTTCGATGTCCTGGGAAAGTGGCGTCACAACCTTGCCCGCCAGATCCGAATTGCCGTCGCACTGCGGCCCGCCGGTACTCTCCATGGCCTTGACCACGCGAACGACCTCGGCTGCGGTAATGCGGCGGCGCTCGCGGGCGAGAAAGTAGCCGCCCTTGGGGCCGCGCACGCCCTTCAGGATCCCGGCGCGGACCAGTTCCTGCATGACCTGCTCCAGATAGCGCTGGGGGATGCCCTGGCGGCGCGTGATCTCCCGCGCCTGCACGGGCTCGGGCCGGGCGTTGTAGGCGATGTCGACCACGGCTTCCAGGGCGAACAGGGTCTTTTTGGACAGGCCGGTCATGATCTGCTCCCCGCGCCCCCGATGGACTTGACGGCCTTGGGGTCGGTGCCGGTGGAACCGAAGCCGCCGTCGCCGCGCGCGGTCTCGTCCAAGGCCGCCACCGGGCGCCAGGCGACCCGGGCGACCGGGGCCACCACCAATTGGGCAATGCGCATGCCGCGGTTGACGGTAAAATCCTCGGTACCCTGGTTAATCAGGATGACGCCGATCTCGCCCCGATAATCGGCGTCGATAGTGCCGGGGCTGTTCAGAATGCCAAGGCCACTCTTCAGGGCAAGGCCCGAGCGCGGCCGTACCTGGGCCTCAAAGCCCGGGGGCAGAGCCACTGCGAACCCCGTGGGCACCAAGGCGCGATCGCCGGGCCCGAGCGTCAAGGCCCGGTCTTGCGGCAGCGCCGCCATAAGATCAAGCCCGGCGGCGTGGGCGCTGCCATAGGCCGGCGGGTCCAGCCCCTCGCCATGGGCCAGCGTCTGAATTTCAATGTCGAGGGTATTGTCCGTCAACGGGGATCATTCCGGCGGGAGAAATGGTCGGCGATACGGCTGGCCAGTCCCTCGGCCACGGCCTGCTTGCTGAGCGTCGGCCAGGATTCATCACCGTCGGCTGTCAACAGGTGCACGGTATTGTGCTCGCCGCCCATGACGCCGCCGGCTTCGGAGACGTCGTTGGCGACGATCCAGTCACAGCCCTTGGAGGCCAGCTTGGCGCGGGCATTGGCCAGCACATTCTGGGTTTCCGCCGCGAAACCGACCACCAGGGCCGGGCGGCCTTCGGGCCGCGTGGCAAGGCTCGCCAGCACGTCCGGGTTTTCCACCAGATTCAGGGCCGGGTCGCCATTCTTCCCGGACTTGTCCTTCTTGATTTTCTCAAGAGCCGCGGACTTTGCCCGCCAATCGGAAACCGCGGCAGCGCAGACCGCCACATCCGCCGGCAGGGCCGAGGTACAGGCGTCGAGCATTTCGCGCGCCGTTTGGACATGCACGGCATGAACGCCCTGGGGATCGGCTTCGGCGCTGGGGCCGGTGACCAGGGTGGTCTCGGCGCCGAGGCTCGCCAGCGCCCGGGCCACCGCATGGCCCTGCTTGCCGGACGAGCGGTTGGCGAGGTAACGCACCGGGTCGATGGGCTCATGGGTCGGGCCCGATGTGACCAGAGCCCGGCGCCCGCTCATGGGCCCCTTGGCGGCCAGAAAGAAAGCCTCGACGGCGGCGATAATGTCGGCCACCTCGGTCATGCGACCGGGGCCGACCTCGCCACAGGCCTGCAGCCCGCCTTCCGGGCCGACCTGCAGAACGCCATCGCGGGCCAGGGTTTGGACGTTGCGCTGGGTCGAGGGCTTGGTCCACATTTCCACGTTCATGGCCGGGGCCAGCATCACCGGCTTGTCGGTGGCCAGCAGCGCCGTGCTCGCCAGATCATCGGCCAGGCCGCCCGCCATCTTGGCCATGAGGTTGGCGGTCGCCGGCGCCACAATCACAAGGTCTGCCTCGCGGGACAGCCGGATGTGGCCCATTTCGGCCTCGTCGGTGAGCGAGAACAGATCGTCGTAGGCCTTTTCGCCGGACAGCGCGGCCACGGACAAGGGGGTAACGAACTCGGCGCCGGCACGCGTGAGGATGGTGCGCACCTCGACGCCGCACTCTTTCAAGCGCCGGATCAGGTCCAGGCTCTTGTATGCCGCAATTCCGCCGGCAATGATCAGAAGAACTCGCTTGCCTTCGAGCACGTGAAACTCCACTTTTTACTGAAGAAGAATGTAAATAATCTATGATTCGCGGGAATTGGGCAAGGTCTTAGAAATGCCACCGCCTCCCGCTCCCCCGGCCCAACCACCCGTTCAGCGTACCCTTGGGGTGGTTGGGCCGGGGGAGCGGGATGGGTAGGTACATCAAGACCTAGAGAACAGCCATTAAGAGCCCGGCGGCCACCAGCCCCAAGACCACTAGAACGGCAAAACCCGAGCCCCCGGCGGCGGCTTGCGGCCGTGCCGGGCTTGGCGTCGGGCCATAAATACGCACCCGGCCATCGACGATCATATCGGCGGCGTTCTCCACCTTGGCCATCAGCCCCGGCAGGCGGCGGGCCATGTCCAGTCCATCCTCCAGGGCCTTGCGCACCTGCGCTTCGGGCGAAAGTGTCTCTTTAAGCGCCGCTTCCACGACGGGTTGGGCAATTTCCCAGATATTCGCCTGTTCGTCCAGATCCCGGGCCACGCCTTCGGCGACGACCATGGTCTTTTGCAGTAGCAGGAGCTGCGGCTGGGTGCGCATGTCGAAGGTCTCGGTAATGGCAAAGAGCTGGGCCAGTAGCCGGGCGATGGAGATTTCGCTGGCCGGCTGGTCGAGGATCGGCTCGCCCACGGAACGGATGGCCTGGGCGAAGGCCTCCAGGGACTTGCCCCGGGGTACATAGCCGGCATCGAAATGAACCTGGGCCACGGCGCGATAGTCGGCGCGGATAAAGCCAAGAACGATGCGGGCAAAGGCCCGCCGCGTGGCCTCGTTCAGGCGGCCCATGATGCCGAAGTCCACGGCGATGAGAACGCCGCTCGTATCGACGAACAGATTGCCCTGGTGCAGGTCGGCGTGAAAGAAGCCGTCGCCCATGGCCTGACGCAGGAAAGACCGGAGTACTCGGGTAGCCAACTGGGAAAGATCATGCCCGGCGGCAGCCAGCGCCTCGCGGTCGGCAATGGGGATGCCTTCGGCCCGCTCGGTGGTCAGCACCCGCGCCGAGGTGCGCCGCCAGTCTACGGCGGGTACGCGAAAGCCATCATCCTGGGCCGTGTTCTCGGCCAATTCCGAAGCCGCGGCGGCTTCCAGGCGCAGGTCCATTTCGGCACGTACCGTCTCCGCGAAGGTCTCCACCACATCCACCGGGCGTAGGCGCCTCAGCGCCGGTTGCGTGCGCTCCAACAGCCGCGCCAGCCAACGGAACAGATCCAAGTCGCGCTCGAAGGCGGCCTCTATGCCCGGGCGCAGCACCTTGATCGCCACGGCCTTGCCGTCGCTGGTCTCGGCAAAGTGCACCTGGGCGATGGAGGCGGCGGCGATGGGCTCATCGTCGAAACTGCTGAAATTCTCTTCCACCGGCCGGCCAAGCTGCTTGGCGATGACCCGGCGCGCCTCGGCGCCCGGGAAGGCTGGCAGGCGGTCCTGCAATTGCGCGAGGTCGGCGGCCACCTCGGCCCCCACCAAGTCGCCGCGCGTGGCCAGCGACTGGCCCAGCTTGATATAACTCGGGCCAAGGGCCCCTAATGCCGCCGCCAGGCGCTCGCCGGGGCGGGCGCCCTTCTGCGGTCTGGCGCCGGGGCCAAGCTTGGCCAATATCCGCGCCAGGGCCAGGGGCGCGGCCAGCCGGGGCAGGGCCTCCAGAACAAAGAGCGCGTCATAACGGGCCAGTTTGCGGGCCACCGAGACCAGCCTCAGCAGATATCGAAGATCACTCATAATTAGAGCCGCCAGCCGGAATGCAGCGCGACGATGCCGCCCGACATATTGCGATACTTGACCTGTCCGAAGCCGGCGGCCTTGATAAGCCGCGCGAATTCCTGCTGCCGGGGAAAGCGGCGGATGCTTTCCACCAGATAGTCGTAGGCCTCGCGGTCACCGGTCACGCGCTCGCCGATCGCCGGAATGACATTAAAGGAATAGGCGTCGTAAAGCCGGTCCAGGCCCGGCAGCACGGGCGTGGAGAACTCCAGGGCCAGGAGGCGCCCACCCGGGCGCAAGACGCGGTGGAACTCGGAAAGCGCTTTATCTATGTGCGTGACGTTGCGGATGCCAAAGGCGATGGTGAGCGCATCCTGGCTGGCATCGGCGAGGGGAAGGTCCTCGGCATCGCCGCAGATCCATTCGATGCCCGAGAGAATGCCCCGGTCGATGGCGCGGTCCCGGCCAACCTCGAGCATGGCGTCGCTGGCGTCGCAGACCGTGACATTGGCCTTGCCTCGGGTGCGCTGCAATATGCGAAAGGCGATGTCGCCGGTGCCGCCGGCCACGTCCAGCACCTGCTGCCCCGCCCGTGGCGCCAGCCAGTCGATCATCGAGCGCTTCCACAGGCGGTGGACGCCCCCGCTCATAAGGTCGTTCATGAGATCGTAGCGACCGGCCACGGAATCAAAGACCCGGTGCACCAACCCGGCCTTGTCCCCGGCCGCCACGGTGCGGAAGCCGAAGTGGGTCTGCTCGGCGGCTGTTGCCTGGTCCTGTGCCTGGTCTTGGGCCATTTGGGGTCCTCTGTTGGGGCCGTGACAATAGCGCAGGCGGCGATTTGGCGCTAGAAAGGAGAAAACACCCTCAATGCCCCGGAAATCCTCGTGATTTTGCCATGAAACGCCGAAAAGACACCCATGCCTGAGCTGCCCGAGGTCGAAACCGTGCGCCGGGGGCTGGAGGAAAGCCTGCCGGGCCGGCGCTTTGCCCAGGTGGTCCAGCGCCGCGCCGACCTGCGGTTTCCCTTGCCCAAGGGCTTCGCTGGCAAGCTGACCGGCCGCCGCGTGGACTCGGTCGGCCGCCGCGGCAAGTATTTGCTGTGGCGCCTCGACAATGGCCTGGTGGTGATCGCACACTTGGGGATGTCCGGGCGGCTGACCGTGCGGCCTCCGGGCACACCGGGCGCGGCCGAGACGCCCGGCCTTGCCCGCCACGATCATCTGGTGTTTCACATGGACGACGGTGGCGTGGTGCTGTTCAACGACGTGCGCCGCTTCGGGCTCATGGATCTGGTCGGTGCCGAGGGGCTTGAGGCGCATCCGCTGTTGGCCGCCATGGGACCGGAGCCGCTCGGCAACGAATTCAACGCAAGCGTCCTTGGGGCGGCGCTCAAAGGCCGGCGCGTCAGTATTAAGGCCGCCCTTCTTGACCAGAAAGTCGTGGCCGGGCTTGGCAACATATATGTCTCGGAAGCCCTGTTCAGGGCCGGCATTTCGCCACGCCGCCTGGCCGCCCACGTTCCCGGCGCCCGCGCCGCCAGGCTTGTCCCGGCCATTCGCGACGTGCTCGAGGAGGCGATCAAGGCGGGCGGATCAACCCTGCGTGACTATGTCCAGGCCAGCGGCGAGCTCGGCTACTTCCAGCACAAGTTCGCGGTCTATGGCCGCGAGGGCGAGCCCTGCCCCGGTTGTGATTGTGCCGGTGCCATCCGGCGTATTGTGCAGTCGGGGCGCTCGACCTATTACTGTTCCAAGCGGCAACGATAAATGGCAGGCCCGCCGCCATATGTTATCGTGCCCTTGCCAAGCACCGATGATTCGAGGCCCTGATGACGAACAAAGTTTTGCCGCCGATTGTTGCGGCGTTATTGGTTACGGCGTCATTGGTCGTGGCGCCCGACCGGGCCTGGGCCGAGGATAATCTGGTCGCCGCGGATCAGGCCGCTCCACAATTTTTCGAAACTGTTACGGACCTGCCGGTTATGGAGGGGCTCTCCGAATTGGTGGATGCCGCGACCATGTTCGACACGCCCGGGGGTCGACTCGTCGAGGTCTACGCCGGCGGCGACGTGGCCGAGAGAATGATCGCCGACTTCTATGCCGCCACTTTGCCGCAACTGGGATGGGCGCCAAGCCCTGCCGCCGGTGGGCGCATGCGATTCGAACGCGACGGTGAAAGTCTGATCATGGAGTTCGCCGCTGAACAAACCGACGCCGACGGCGCCTGGTCGGTCCGCTTTTCCATCGCGCCGCTATAATTTTCAGAGAGTTAAAGCGCTTGTTTTATAACCCCGTTTAAGGAGGTACGACCATGCCCTATGAACACATCAT
>CAYOOG010000002.1:0-42873 GCA_964405515.1 uncultured Alphaproteobacteria bacterium
GGATGCCGTAGTCGCCTTCCTTGTAGTAGCCGGGCTCGTTGGAGACCACCATGCCCGGCTTTAACGCCACGCCCGCCCCGCGCACCGATACGCTTTGCGGTCCTTCGTGGACGCGCAAGTAAATGCCAACGCCGTGGCCGACGCCATGGTCGAAGTTGACGCCCGCCTGCCAAAGCGCCGTGCGGGCCAGTGTATCCAATTGTGCGCCCGTGGTGCCCTTGGGGAAGCGTGCCGTGGAGATGGCGATATGCCCCTTCAATACACGGGTAAAGCGGTCACGGTGCTCGGCGCTGGGCTTGCCGATGGCCACGGTACGGGTCACGTCGGTGGTGCCGTCGAAATACTGGCCACCGGAATCGACCAGGTACAGCCCACCAGGCGCCAAGGGCCGGTTGGCGCTGCCGTTGTAGTGGGGTAGGGCGGCGTTGGGGCCGCTCGCGCTGATGGTCGGAAAACTGAGATCGCGGAGCTCCGGGTTGGCACTCCGGAATTCTTTCAGCTTGGCGGCGGCGGTGACCTCGTCCACCGAACCATCCTGAGCCGAGGCGGCAAGCCAGCCCAGGAATTGAGTCAGAGCTCCACCATCGCGCACGTGGGCCGCGCGAATGGATGCCAGTTCAACGTCGTTCTTGCAGGCCTTGGGCAACAGGCAGGGGTCGTCACCCTCTGTGATATTGGCGCCGCTTTCGCCCAGGCGGTCAAAGACCCAGGATATTGTGGTCTTGGGGTCGGCGCGGACGGTCTTGCCGTCTCGGCCCAAGTCGGCCAGGGCGTCTCCGAAATCCTCCATCTCGTAAAGCCCGACTTCGTTGCCAAGGTGCGGCAGAATTTCCTTGCCTACCTTGCGGCGGTCAATAAACAGGTCCACCGTGGCGTCGGCCTTCAGAAGCGCGAAGGAGAGACTTACCGGTGTGCAGGGCAGGTCGTCGCCGCGCACATTCAATAGCCAGGCAATGGAATCCGGCGCCGTAATGACGGCGGCGTCGATTCCCTCTTTTTTAAGTTCCGCGGCCAGTTCTTCCCGCTTGTCGGCGGCGCTTTGGCCGCAATAGGCCATATCGTGGATGATCATCGGGGTCAGCGGCGGCGGCGGTATGTCCGTCCGCACGGCGTCGACCGGATTGTCCTCAACCGCCACCAATTCGGCGCCCGCTTTTTTCATGGCCTTGCGGAATTCCTTGAGGGCACCGGGTGTATGCAGCCAGGAATCGTAGCCAATGCGGTTGCCAGCGCCCACGTTGGTGCCCAGCCATTTCGCCACCGTGGTCTTGGGAACGTTCTGATGATCGTAATGCTCCGGGCTCACCTGCTCGCGGGCTTGTACCGTATAACGGCTGTCGATAAATAATGCCGCCTTGTCCGCCATAACCACGGCGCTACCGGCGGACCCGGTAAATCCAGTAAGCCATCTCAGACGCTGCCGGTGGGGCGGAATGTATTCGCCCTGGAATTCGTCGAACAGTGGCACGATGAATCCGGCGAGCTCGCGCCGGGCCAGCTCCGCACGCAAGGCTGCAAGGCGCGCTACCAGACTGTCCAGGTCCGTCTCCCCGGTTGATGTATTCGGATCAAAGGTCATGGCACATTCTAGCGCCCGAGCAGCTATCGTCCAAGCAACAGCGTGAGCCAGCCGTTCAAAACCCAGCGTTGCCGAATCACCAGCCCACGGGACCGGTAGGCGGCGCGGACCTGGGATTCTTGGGTGGCCAGCAATCCCGCCAAAACCACCAGGCCACGGGCGTCCAGGTGCCTCGAAACGGCTTCGGACAGTTCGGTCAGGGGATTTGCCAGAATGTTGGCGGTAATCAGGTCGTAGGGTGCCTGCCGGCGGATCTTTGGGTGCCGGAATCCCTCCGCCGTGACGGCTTGGACAAGGGAGCCCACGCCGTTCAACCTGGCATTCATTCGGCATACCTCGACGGCGGCGGGGTCGTTATCGCCGGCCATGACCGGCACGCGCCAGGTCTTGGCCGTGGCAACCGCCAGAATGCCGGCGCCGCAACCCAAATCGAAGGGGCGCCGTATTTGCCGCCGTCTCGCCAGGGCGTCGAGGGCGAGCAGGCAGCCCCGGGTGGATTCATGATGTCCGGTGCCAAAGGCCCGCCCGCCGTTAAAGCGCAATGCAATACCCCCTGGCGCGGCCTCGGGCATGTGTTCGTCGTCGTGGATGTAGTAGCGCCCGGCCCGGATCGGCTCGAGCGGCGCCCCGCCGTCGCCGATCCAGTCGCGGAGGGGCAGGGGGCCGGTGTTCAGCGCCGGCTCGGCGCAACCTTCCCGGCTGGCGAGTCGGGCAAGAACGTCTTTGAGTAGCGCGATGTTGGGGGGCTGGTCGAACAGGGCTTCCACGCGCCATGCTTCCGCCGGGCCCGCAGTGGCCTGCACCTCGAAGGCGGACACGGACAGCGCCTCTTCGCCGATGTTTTCGTCAAGGGCCTCCTCAAAGGCCTGCACCAGTGCTCTGGGAAGCACCGTCTCGGCCCGCCAGAGCTGGCCTTTTGCATGATCCGTCATGCCGGGCGCACGAATGACGCGATAACCTTCTTGCGGCCGGTCTCGCGAAAGTCGACGGTCAGCTTGCTACCGTCCACTTCAACCACTTTTCCGTTGCCGAATTTCTTGTGGTGAACCCTATCACCCGGGCCGTAACCGACCTCGGCCGCTTCACCAAAGTCATAATCGGCCGCATCGAACCCCGCCGAAAACGTTTCGCCCTCGTGCAATCCCGCTCCCTTAATCTGGCGTGGCTGTTCGTAGACGCCGGGCTCCGAAATGCGCTCCACATGCTCGTCGGGCAACTCGTCAATGAATCGCGAGGGCAGGGTAGAGCGCCACTGGCCAAACATATGGCGGTTGGCGGCGAAACTGACCCGGGCCCTCTCCTGCGCCCGCGTCAGGCCGACGTAGGCAAGCCGGCGTTCTTCCTCCAGTGATTCGTTGCCGCCTTCGTCGAGGGCGCGTTGGTGCGGAAATAACTCCTCTTCCCAGCCGGGCAGATAAACGGTGCGGAATTCCAGCCCCTTGGCGCTGTGCAGGGTCATCAGATTGACCTTGTCGGCGTCGGGCTCGCTATCGATGTCCATGACCAGGCTGACGTGGTCGAGGAATTCCTCAAGAGTGGAAAACTCCGCCATGGCGTGAACCAATTCGCTCAGGTTTTCCAGCCGTCCGGGTGCGTCCGCCGACTTGTCGTTCTGCCACATCTCGGTGTAGCCGGATTCCTCGAGAATGACCTCGGCCAGTTCCGGGTGGGGGAGTGATTGCGACAGCTCCCGCCAGCGGCGGAAGTTCTCTAAAAGAGCGGCGAGCGCCTTGCGCGCCTGGGGCCGGATATCGTCGGTCTCCAACAGCGCGGCGGCGGCGCGGGTCAGTGCCATGCCGCCGCTTCGCGCCACGTGCTGCAACGCCTTAACGGTGGTGTCGCCGAGGCCGCGTTTGGGCTTATTGACAATGCGCTCGAAGGCAAGATCATCGTCGGCGCGGGCGGCAACCCTTAGGTAAGCCACGGCGTCCCGTATTTCGAGGCGCGCGTAAAAGCGCACTCCACCGACCAGCCGGTAGGGGATTCCCAGGAGGTTGAAGCGCTCCTCGAACTCGCGGGTCTGATGAGAGGCGCGGACCAGAATCGCGACCTCGGCGAGCTTGTGCTCGCTGCCGCGCAGCGCGTCAATCTCTTCGGCGATGGTTCGGGCCTCGGCTTCACCGTCCCAAAGGCCCTGAACTCTGATCTTGTCGCCTTCAGATACATCGGTCCAGAGTTCCTTGCCCAGGCGGCCCTGGTTGCCGGCGATCAGGCCTGATGCGGCCCCGAGGATATGGGGTGTCGAGCGGTAGTTGCGCTCCAGGCGGATGACCTGGGCGCCGGGGAAGTCATCCTCGAAGCGCAGGATGTTGCCAACCTCGGCGCCACGCCAACCGTAAATGGACTGATCGTCGTCGCCGACGCAGCAGACATTCTTGCGCTTGGCGGCCAGCAGCCGAAGCCACAGGTATTGCGCCACGTTGCTGTCCTGGTACTCGTCGACCAGGATGTATTTGATACGCTCCTGGTACTGGGTCAGAAGATCGGGTTGGCCCTTGAAAATGTCGATCGTGTGTAACAGCAGATCACCGAAGTCGGCGGCGTTGAGGGCGCGTAGCCTTTCCTGATAGGTCTTGTAAAGCTCGCCGCCCTTGCCGTTGGCGTAAGCGAAGGCCTCGCCGCGCGGTACAGAGTCCGGGCCCAGCCCCTGGTTCTTCCAGCGGTCGATAAGCGCCGCCAGGCCGCGGGCCGGCCAGCGTTTTTCATCGACATCGGCGGCGGCGATGACCTGTTTCAACAGCCGAAGCTGGTCGTCCACGTCGAGAATGGCGAAATCAGACTTCAATCCGACAATTTCCGCGTGTCGCCGCAGCATGCGCGCGGCCACCGAATGAAAAGTGCCGAGCCAGGGCATGCCCTCGACCGCGCCGCCGATGAATCCGGCCACTCGCTCTTTCATTTCCCGCGCCGCCTTATTGGTAAAGGTGACGCATAGAATTTGACCGGGCCAGGCCCGTCCCGTGGTCAGAAGATGTGCGAGCCGTGTGGTGAGCACCCGGGTCTTGCCCGTGCCCGCCCCGGCCAGCACCAGTACCGGCCCGTCCAGTGCTTCAACGGCGGAACGCTGCTCCGGGTTGAGGCCCTCCAGATAGGCCGGTTCCGATGCTGCCGCGGGTGGCGGCGCGGGTTCATCCAGGGCTTCAAGATCGAACGCGTCGGTCATCGCTGATTTATAGCACGGGTGATCGCACTATGGGGTTGCCGGAGGCTTCAAGGCGAACGGGAATCTACCTAGTGCCCCCGTTCCTCCGCCCGGGCGGCGATCAGGACCTTGTTGTAGGCCAGCAGTACCTCTTTATGATTGACCACCCCCACGACCTTCATGGTCATTAGACCGTCGACCACGGGCACGTGATCCTCACCGCTGACGTCCATGATGGCCAGTGCCCGTTCCAGGGAATCGTTGGCCTCTAGGACCGGCGGGTTGGCGCGGGCGACATCCTTGGCAACAATCAGCGGGTCGAGGCCTGAGTCGAAGGCGACTTCCTTGTATTCGGCGAATCCAATTACACCTGCAAGGCGACCTTCTTCGTCGACCACCATCAATTCTCCCTGGCGTGAATCGTAGAGGCGCTCGCGGATATGATCGATCGTGTCGATCTCGCTGATAAGCTGGAATTCCCTGGACATCAGGTCGCCGACGGTGGTCTGCCGCATCATGTGTTCTACCTGCCCGCCCCGAAGATGCACGCCGCGCCGCTCCAACTGCATATGAAAGAACGAGCGGCCGAGCATTTGATGCGTGGCGATGGAGGCCATGGCGACCGTCACCATGACGACGATGGCCAATTGATAGTCACCGGTCAGCTCAAAAACGATAAGCGTGGTTGATATGGGTGCGCCCAGAATTGAGGCCGTTACCGCGCCCATGCCCGCTATGGCGTAAAGGCCGCTGTTGGCCGCCAACTCGGGGAAGGCCATGGCCGCAAAAATGCCGAAAGCTCCCCCGGTCATGGCGCCAAGATAAAGCGAGGGGCTGAAGAGGCCGGCACAATAACGCCCGCCGAAGCTGATGACTGCCGCTACCATCTTGGCGGCGATAAGGGCCAGAAGCAGGGTCAGGGGAAGTTCTGCTTTAAGCGCCGCGTCGGTAGCTTCATAGCCCACCGACAGGACCTGCGGGAAATACAGGGCAATCGCGCCGACACAAAATCCGGCAATCGGGGGCCGCAGCCATTCAATGACACCTACGCGCTCAAAGACACGTTCCACCTTGGGCACGGAAGTCATGAATGTCGCCGCGACAAGAGCAGAGACTAGCCCCAAAATCATGAAGGCCGGAAGTTGAAAAAAAGAACCGATGGGATAGTCGGGGATTGTAAAAGCGGGAAAGTCGCCCAGGTGGATGCGGCTGATTATGGTGGCGATAACGCCTGAAATGACGATGGGCGCGAAGGCGGGCAGGGCATAATGGCCCAGCACCACTTCAAGCGCGAAAAATACACCGGCCAGGGGAGCGTTGAAGGAGGCGGCGACCGCTGCCGCAACGCCGCAGCCCAATACGGTGCGCGACAGATTGGGCGTCAGGCCCAGCCAACCGGCCACGCCGCCGGCGAGCGCGCCGCCCAAATGCACGACCGGCCCCTCGCGGCCGGTGGACGAACCGGTGCCGAGAGCCGTGGCATTAGCCACCGCATTCAAGAGGCCGGTTTTGATTGACATTCGGCCGTCCTTGACGGCGGCGGCTTCGATTACGTCCGCCGGTCCGTGGGTGCGGGTTCCGGGCATGCCAGCACGGACGAGGGCGCCGACGATCAACCCACCCAAGGTTGGTGCCAGCAACAAATGCCACCAGGGTAGTTCGGCGGCGGTGGCAATGACATTGTTGCTGAATGACTGGAACGCGGCAAACTGGGCGATCTCGATAAGTATTCGAAATCCAATGGCGGCGTAGGCCACGACCATGCCGATCACGACGGCAAGCAGGGCCAGCAGCACATGGTCGTTGCGGTAAACTTGCCGCCAACGATCCGAGAGCCAGCCAAGATGCGGCCTGCGGATAATCATGTACTCAAGCTTCCACGAGAATGTCGCCGGCGGCTATTTGCACTGGCCAATTGAATCTTCGGCGCAGATTGTCTTGCCGTCGGTCCAGAGAGCACCAGAAAGATCGGCCTTTAGCAGGTCGGCGCCGCCGAGGCGGGCGCCGGACAAATCCGCCTCTCGCAATATGGCGCGAAACAGTTTGGCCCGGCGCAGGTCCGTTTTGCGCAACGAGGCGCCCGTCAAGTCCGCCTTGGTGAGGTCTGCCTCGGTCAGGTAAGCCTCGTCGAAGATGGCGCCCTTCGCTACCGTGGTGACAAACTTTGCCCGGCGGCCATCGGCGCCGGTGAAGTTAGCGCCCGACAGGTCGCCCCGCGTAAAACGCGCATCGCGCAACTTGGCACGGCGTAGGTCGGCCCCGGCAAGGTTACGCCCGTCCTGGTAACAGCGCTGCCAATCCACATCCGGCCCATGGGGGTCGGTGCAGTCGGCCAAAGCCGGCGCGGCCATGAAACCGAGTGCGAGGGCAACCCAGGTGGCGCCCAAAAGCCGGCTACTTGGTGAAATTACCATTTTCACTTCTGCTGAAATCCTACTGTTTCCGCGTCATACCAATACCGTGTCCGGCCTGTTCCGGCAACTCAAGGTGGCTGTGTGAGTCATAAATCCGTTTCAATTTCTCGTGCTTATCGGCGGGGAGCGGGGCGCTTCGCCGCGTCTCCAGATCCACGTGCAGGGAAATTTCCTCGTAGGTGGCCAGAACGTCGCCCGTCTCGCCGTGGATCATCCGCATGAACATGCGCACTCGCTTTTGGTCCAGATCGAGCAATTGCACTACGATATTCAATGGATCGTTCAGCACGGCTTCCTTCAAATAGGTATGGTGGGACTCGAGCGCAAAAAAGGATTGTCCGCTCGCGGCATATCCGGGGCCCACACCAAGTTCTTCAAAATAGCCATCGAAGGCCTCGCAAAAAGCCAAGGTATAATAGGCTAAATTCATTGTGCCATTGTAGTCGATCCATTCCGGGGGTACGCGGCGTTGATGAATTAGGCTGCCGTTTTCGCCAACCAAGTCTTCCCCTTGGGTATCGTTCATGGATAGTGCTCTTGCAGTTGAAGGCGGGCGTTGGAGCCCGTAATGTAATAATTTAGTGGTACAGTCGGATTCATCACAATGAGCCTTGCTAAAGAAAAAATGGATACCGTAACCGCCGAGCTAGGAGACTTGCTTGGCGACCGCTTGTCAACGTCGACCTCGGTGCGAAAGCATCACGGTGACGATATTTTTCACCAGACGGACAATATACCGGATGCCGTGGTATTTCCTCAGTCTACCGAGGAAGTGTCGGAAATCGTCAAGATTTGCGCCCGTCACAAATGCCCGCTCATCCCCTATGGCACGGGAACCTCGTTGGAGGGCCATATTTCCGCGCCCCACGGCGGTGTCTCGGTCGATATGGGCGAGATGAACCAGATTCTGCGCGTCAGCGTCGAGGATCTGGACGTCACTGTCCAGCCGGGCGTGACCCGAAAACAACTAAACGAGCACCTGCGCGATACGGGGCTGTTTTTCCCCATCGACCCCGGCGCCGATGCCTCTTTGGGCGGCATGACGGCGACGCGGGCCTCGGGCACCAATGCCGTGCGCTACGGCACCATGCGCGAGAACGTGTTAAACGTAACTGCCGTAATGGCGGACGGGCGGGTGATCAAAACCGCCAACCGCGCGCGCAAGTCCTCCGCCGGCTATGATCTGACGCGGCTCTTTGTCGGATCAGAGGGCACGCTCGGCGTCATTTGTGATGTCACACTTCGGCTTTACGGCATACCCGAGGCTATTTCGGCGGCGGTGTGCCAGTTCGATGACATCAGGGGCGCCGTGGATACGGTAATATCAACAATCCAGATGGGCATACCCATCGCCCGCATCGAGTTCCTGAACGATATCCAGGTTGGGGCCATCAACGACTATTCAAAGCTGGATTACGCCCTGAAACCCACACTGTTCTTGGAGTTTCACGGTACCGAGGCCGGTGTCGCCGAGCAGGTGGAATTATTCCGGGCACTTTCCGACGAGAACGGCGGTGGTGACTTCCAGTGGGCGGTGAAGACCGAGGACCGCAATCGCCTGTGGAAGGCGCGCCACGATGCCGCCTATGCCTGCGCCCAGATGCGGCCGGGCGCCGGCATGTGGCCGACAGACGTTTGTGTGCCCATATCACGGCTCGCCGACTGTATTCTTGCGACCGAACAGGATTTACAGGCCGAAGGCCTCACCGTGCCCATGGTTGGTCACGTGGGCGACGGCAATTTCCATTTGGTCATGCATTATGATCCGGACGATCAGGCGGAACTGGACCTCGTAAAGGCCGTGAACCAGCGCCTGGTAGATCGGGCGTTGGCCATGGGCGGCACCTGCACCGGCGAGCACGGCGTCGGTGTTGGCAAGATGGAATTCCTGATCGCCGAGCACGGCGAGGCCGTTAGCGTCATGCGTGCGGTGAAAAAGGCGCTCGACCCCGATAACATCATGAATCCGGGAAAGATCATCCGCGTATAGGGCAGATGCAGCCAACGCTTGAGAATTTGAAGGCGCGAATTCGCGAAATGGAAGCCGAGTTAAAGGCTAATCAGTCTGCCAACAAATAAGTCAAATCCGGCGCCCTTCTCCAAGCCGTGCTATCGCCGCTGTCGAGGCGTGGTACTGCGGCAATTGGTGTGCCGGCGGCGAAATTTCCGATGCTAGCTGCGGTTTCCTTCAGATCGACCGGGCTGTCCGGTGATTCGCAGACGATGATTGCGGTCACGGCGATGCCCTTGGCGAACAAGGTATTGAGCGCCGTCAAGGCATGGCTTATGCCGCCCAAATAGCTGCCCACTACCAGCAAGGCAGGCGCGCCGAGCGCCGCCATCCAATCAAGCACGGTCGCGGAATCGCTGAGGGGCGCCATGACGCCGCCGACCCCTTCGATCAGCAGCAGGTTGCCGTCCGACTTTGCTTGTGTCGTGCAAAAGTCTACGACTTCGGAAAGGACAATGGACTTGCCTTCTTGCGCCGCTGCCATATGGGGTGACAAGGGTGCGCCAAAACGCCAGGGCGAGATTTCCACGATGGCTGCCTCGTCCACGGGCTCTCCCGTGGCGGTCAATAGAATACCGGCGTCGCTTGCCGCCGCGTCGTCCACTTCGTAGCCGCTCATGACCGGCTTTATGGCGCGCGCTTGTTTCCCCTGTTGGCGGAGTTGGTGCACCAGCGCTGCCGTCACGAATGTCTTGCCTATCTCCGTGCCCGCTGACGTCAC
The DNA here is from genome assembly GCA_964405515.1 of uncultured Alphaproteobacteria bacterium. GTDB lineage: Bacteria > Pseudomonadota > Alphaproteobacteria > JAPYRI01 > JAPYRI01 > CAYOOG01. Next base: position 9,868 of record CAYOOG010000002.1, read on the forward strand.
GAACAGACTTTTCATGCGACAAGGCCTAAATGCCGAACGGCCTCCGCCAGTTTTTCGATGTCGGCGTCCTCGTGCCCGGCGCTAAACGTAAAGCGCAGGCGGGAAGTGTCCTCCGGCACCGTAGGCGGGCGGATGGCCGCCACCAGAAAGCCCTGTTCTTCCAGCAAGGTGGACGCCTTCAGCGCCGTTTCCGCATCGCCAACAATCATCGGCACGATGCAGCTCTCCGGAGCCGGCAGATTCAGAAGCTGTGCGAACCTGCGCGCCTTGGCCAATGGTGTCGCCGCCCACTGGGGATCGTCCTCAATCAACTCAAGCGCCGCGATGGCCGCCGCTGCCGCCGATGGAGGCAGGCCTGTTGTGTAGACGAAACTGCGGGCGCGGTTGCGAACCAAATCGATAACCGGGGCCGAAGCGCAAAGATACCCGCCATAGGATCCAAGGGCTTTCGAGAGTGTGCCCATCTGCAGCGGCACTGGGCTCGCGCGCCCGTTTGCAAAGCAACTGCCCCGGCCGCCGCCCAGCACGCCAACACCATGGGCGTCGTCGGTCATCAACCAGGATTCATGGCGCGCGGCCAGATCGGTGAGTTCGTCAATCGGCGCCAGGTTGCCGTCCATGCTGAATACGCCGTCGGTAACGATCAGGCAGTGCTTGTGCCCCGATCTTTGTTCGCAAAGCAGGGCCTCCAGGGCGGCCATGTCATTATGGGCGAAGACGTCGATTCTGGCGGCGCTAAGGCGCGCGCCCGTGTGTATACAAGCGTGGCTCAATTCGTCGACCAAAAGCAGGTCTCCGGCGCCGACCAGGCAGGGAATGATACCGGTATTGGCCAGATAGCCGCTGCCGAAGACCATGGCCGATTGTGTGCCCTTCAGCCTTGCGAGCCGCGCCTCGAGTTCCGCGAACAGCGGGTGGCTGCCGGTCACAAGGCGTGATGAGCCGGATCCGGCACCGTAGCGCTCGACCGCCGCCTTGGCCGCCGCCTTGACCTTGGGGTGGTGGGTCAGATTGAGGTAGTCGTTGCAGCAGAAGGAAATCAGTTTCCTGCCGTTACGCATGACGTAGGCAGGCTCCAGGCGCTCGGTTTCCAGCACCTCGCGGCGCAAATGCCGCGATTCCAACTCTTGCAACTGGTTCGCCGCGAAGCGATCGAGGGAGTCCATTTGGGCTGTCTTGTCTCCGTCTTTTTGTCCGTTTCGCTACCGCTCATACAGTGTTATGGTCCCGCCCGCAATTTCGATTTTCATGGGAATATCTTGATGACCATTAGCGCCGTCAACAGCGCCAAGCCCGTCGAATCCACAGGCGACGGCCCTCGTCACGATTGGAGCCGGGAGGAAGTGGCGGCACTTTTCGATCTGCCGTTTAACGATCTGCTTCATCGGGCCCAAACGGTGCATCGTAGCCACTTCGACCCCAATCAGGTGCAAGTCTCCATGCTGCTGAGCATCAAGACCGGGGGTTGCACCGAAGATTGCAAGTACTGTTCCCAGTCCGCCGCCAACGACACCGATGTAAAGGCGACCAAACTGATGTCGGTGGACGAGGTCGTGGCCGAGGCCGCGAAGGCGAGAGACGCTGGCGCGTCGCGCTATTGCATGGGTGCGGCCTGGCGCTCGCCCAAGGACCGCGACTTGGGCAAGGTCGAGGAAATAATCGGGGCGGTGAAGGCCATGGGGCTGGAGACCTGCGTCACTCTCGGCATGGTGGACCGTGAGCAGGCCGGGCGCCTGGCCGATGCGGGGCTCGACTACTACAACCACAATGTGGACACGTCTGAAAATTTCTACAGCGAGATCATCACGACGCGCAGCTACGCCGACCGTCTGGACACGCTCGCCAACGTGCGCGAAGCGGGGATCAACGTTTGCTGCGGAGGCATTGTCGGCATGGGGGAGGCCCGCCGCGATCGCGTTGATATGCTGCACACGCTGGCCACCCTCGACGAGCATCCGGAATCCGTACCCATCAATCTGTTGGTGCAGGTAGAAGGCACGCCCCTTGAGGGAACACCAGCCCTCGATAGTTTGGAATTCGTGCGCACCATCGCTGTGGCGCGCGCCTTGATGCCCAAGTCCTATGTGCGGCTTTCCGCTGGCCGAGAGGAGATGAGCGACGAAATGCAAGCGCTGTGTTTCTTTGCCGGCGCCAACTCCATCTTCGGTGGCGACCGCCTGTTGACCACGGATAATCCCGGCACCTCGCGGGACCAGGAATTGTTCGAACGCCTGGGGCTGAAGCCGGAGAGCGCGGAGCTTTAGACAGGCCATGTTCAGGTCATGACCGATCTCTATTCCGGCCAGGCGCCGGACTGGCAAGAGGACGGTTATCCCAACATTTGGATGCCCTATACCCAAATGGCCACGGCGCCCTTGCCTGTGCCGGTTGTGGCCACCGAGGGCGTGCGCATGGAACTGGCCGACGGGCGCAAGCTCATCGATGGTTTGGCGAGTTGGTGGTGCGCGGTACACGGCTACAACCACCCGCATATTATTGGCGCGATGAAGGCGCAACTGGATGTCATGCCCCACGTCATGTTTGGCGGCGTCAACCATGAGCAAGCCTTGAAACTTGCCCGGCGTCTGGCGGCGCTGACACCCGGTGATCTGAACCGCGTATTCTTTTCCGACAGCGGCTCGGTCGCGGTCGAGGTGGCGCTCAAGATGGCGGTGCAGTTTTGGCTCAACCGGGGCGAGGAGGGCCGCCACAAGTTTGTCTGCTTTCGCCACGGCTATCACGGCGACACCACGGGGGCGATGTCGGTGTGCGACCCCACGGGCGGCATGCATTCCCGCTTCAAGGGCTTTCTGCTGGAGCAATACCCGACCGAAGTGCCCCTGGACGAGGCGGGCTTTGCCGGCTTTGACGAGTTTGTCGCGGCGCGGGCGGAAAGCCTTGCGGGCATCATCATCGAGCCCCTTGTGCAGGGGGCGGGCGGCATGCGATTTCATGGGCCCGAAACCTTGGCATCTCTGCGCGCCACTGCCGACCGTCATAACGTGCTTCTAATATTTGACGAAATCGCGACCAACTTTTGCCGCACCGGGACCATGTTTGCCGCCGACCAGGCCGGTGTTGTGCCGGACATCATGTGCCTCGGCAAGGCGCTTACCGGCGGCGTGATGACTCTCGCCGCCACCGTGGCGACAGAACAGGTGTTCGCGGCCTTTCTGTCGCAAAACCCGGAGCACGCCCTGATGCACGGGCCGACCTTTATGGCCAACCCGCTGGCCTGTGCGGCTGCGAACGCGTCACTCGATTTGTTCGAGAGCGAGCCCCGGGCCGAGCAGGCCCTGGCCATGGAATCGCAGATGCGCGAGGAATTGGCGCCCGCCAAAGATCTGCCGGGGGTCGTCGACGTGCGCGCCAAGGGCGCCATCGGCGTTATTCAGGTGGCGGAGCTTAAGCATCTGGATTGGCTGAAGCGCCGCTTCATCGATGAAGGCGTCTGGGTGCGTCCCTTCGGCGACTGCATCTACATCACGCCGTCGCTGGTGATGTCGGCGGACGACCTCACGACGCTTACTGCGGCGCTGGTCACTGTAACGGTCGAATGGGCGGAGAAGGGGTAGGTCAATGGAAGAGATTATGGACAGGCTCACAATGGCAAGGGTTGCCTACCTGGAATACAGCGCCGAATTGGCATAAGATGCACCGCCCATAACGGGGGTTCCCAATGTCGTACAGATCAATTCTGTTTGTAGCTGCGGGGCTTATCGTCTGGTCCCTATCAGCAGTGCAAATTGCCAAAGCTCAGGAGTTCGATGCCGGTTGCGTTAAGGGCATTGACCGGGATGGCAATCCGATGCCCTGCGATGCCAAACCTGAAACCGGAAGACCGTTGCAACCGATAGACCCTTCCAGTCTTTCCGGGCTTATAAAAAAATCCGGATCGGTGGGACCGGCGGGGGAGCTAAGCGAGGAAGAATCCGAGCGATACAACCGGGTGCTGGTGCTTTGGGACGCCGCTCTTGAAGCCTCCATTCGGGGCGAGATGCAAAATGCCCTTTCCCTTTACCGACAAGCACTGGCAACAGGTGATCTGTTCGGCACAGAATCGACGGTGCGGAAGAATATGTCGGCGATCTATGTGATCTTGGCGACAGATGCCTGGTATCGTGGCGAGCTTAATCTCGCCCTGCATTGGCTTGATGAAGGGATCAGTAATGATCCCGCAAATACGGAGATGCCGTATATGCGGCGGGGTTATCAGGAAGTGTTCAATGTTGTAAGCGCCGGCTTGGATTCCAGCCGGCGTACCGACTGGCAGATCGCCGCTTACTACTATCATCAGGCGTTGGCGCTGGAAGATCTGTTTGGTTACGAGGAAATGGTTAGAGTGAATCTTGTCCATGTCTACGGGAACCTGGCGCGCGAAGCGTGGATATCCGGCGAGTACAAGACCGCACTGTCTTGGTTGGAAAAGGCGCTCAAAATCGATCCCGACAATCAACGGGTGAACGATATGATTGCGGCCATCAGTCGGGCGCAATCTCAAAATGCACAAGCGCCGTCGCCGGAAGGATTCTTCAAGCGAGTTGGGACATCCGTTTTTGGTAAGGGTACTGCGAGCACGGCGCCGGTTTCCATCAAAGGCAGACGGCCAGCCCTAAGTGCTGGGCTTGTCAATTTACCCACGGTGCGCCCGGGCCAGTTTTCGGGAAAACAGCCACCCGCAAGCAGCCCTACGACCTATCGGCGGCCACTTAAAACGGGCACCGCCAAAACTGCGGCTCAAGTCAAAGCGCAAGTTAAGGCCGCGTATTCTTTTGCCGAAGCGCTTGAGCGCGAAGGGCACTTGGGCTTGGCATTTGAATATCAGTCGGCGGCACTTCAAGTGGATCCTGATTGCAAACCTTGCGACGAAGCGTGGAATCGCTTGCTGGCGAGGCAACCCCTTGGTCATGATCCAACTCGGAGCTCCGCCCCAAACGGTTTGTTCATTGACGGGCTTATGGCCGTCAAGGCCGACTATGTTCTGAACGCTCTCGAGTTTGGGCAGGACGATTGGCAGGCCAGCATCAAATATCTGAAAGATATGGAGCGCCTGTTTCCACACTCTCGGCCGGTAAAGGAAGCCTTGGCGGAAGTCCAGAAAGCCTGCCGGACCGATACCAATTCAAGATCCTGCAACTAATCCCTCCCAGGCTTCAATTTAAGTTCACTTGTATGGCCGCACCGGCGGAGCATGTCGGTCGCTCTCTTGGTTTCCGGCGTGAAGTGCCGACCAGATCATGCTATAAGGGGGAGCAGTAGCTTTCTAGTTGTTCCCAAGGATTGGAATTCATGTGGAAGCTGTTGCGTAATCCAGATCATAGGCCAGAATGCACCGCGATTTCCGGGCGGTGTGAGCCGCGCCTGCGCTTTGTTGGTCGTTTGTTAGTCCCAATTACTTTTGCAATCTTCCTTGGTCTTACAAACGTTGTCACCGCCGAGTCTATTGATCTGCGGGCAGGCGGAAAGCCGGGTGATTCATACACCGACGAAGTAGCCATTTCGATCATTGCGGTTTTTTCCCCTTCGTCGCCAGGAGAACAACAAGCCCGCTTCGAGTTTCGGAACAACGATACCTTTCAGTTTTTGGTGACAAAGATCGGGCCGGGGGGCAACGTATTCACCAAATTGAAAACCAGCCGCATTGGACGTTTTGTCAGTATGAACGGGGGTACGGTCCTCGACTTTGATTCTGCCAATCCTGCTCATCGGCAGAGTGGAAGCACGAATCCACAAGCGGCGATTTTTCTTAACATGCTCGATCTTGAAGTGACGCATGAGTCCGATGCCACCGGCAGCATCGTGAGTTACGACGTGCAAGCCATAGATCCGATGATAGGCAAGGCGCTAAAACCAATGCTTGATCAGGTTTTGGACAGTAGCATCATGATTGTTCCCGGCGGCTCTATAGAGGTCGGGCAGGGCTGGAGGGCCGGTCGCCGAAAATTCCAGTTTTCGGGCATCGGCGTACTTGAATACGGGATAATTGCAAGATTGCTGCGCGTCGAGCGGCGAAGTGGCGAGCGCTTGGCAATAATTTCCCTGGAAAGTAACAATCCGGTTTACACAGCCGGTTCTTCAGCACCCCCTGGAACATTCCAACTCAAGTCGTTCTCCTTCGACGGTCAGGTGCGTTTCTCCTTGGACCGTGGACGCATAATCGAGCAATCCTCGACCGGCAAAATGAGCGCCCGGATTCAGGAGCAAGGCGGCCGGGAGAACGGCATGGATATTGAATTCAAGTTGCTGGACAAGGAAGTTTCCGGCAGCCGGAGCGCCGCCCTACATAAAGCGCCCAGCGAACAGGGCCGCCCGAGCGCGGGCTTTGCCTGCGACCCTTACGGCTCGTTCTGCTCTAGCCTTATATGTCGGCCCAATTCGTACTGCCGAGATGCAGTTGAAGGCGACGCCAAAGCCCAAGCTGTGGTGGGCTTCTGGCACGAGATAGGAAGTAACGACGCCGCTAAAGACGATGAGGCGGCCGTTCACTGGTACCGCAAGTCGGCGGAACAGGGCAACGCCGTAGGCCAATTGGGTCTGGGACATATGTATAGTCGCGGTCGGGGCGGGCTTGATAAGGATCTTGCCACGGCTGTTCGTTGGCTTCGCAAGGCGGCTGCGCAAGGTGACGACGAAGCCAAAATCCGCCTGGATAATCTTGGTTGCTATTGGCCGTCGACGCCAGTCACACCGTCGACGCCGGAATACTGTTAGTACATTTGGGTTGCCGACTGTCAGGGAGGGAAAGTGAAAATGAAAAAGACAATACTTTTTGCGGCGGCCCTGACCCTTTCTGCTTGCGAACAGGAAACAAGCGCACCGGAACAAGGCTTTCAAGGTGAAAAGCCCCCCTTTGGCATTGCCATGGCAACTCCGGTCGGCAAACTGGATGTTAAGGAAGACACGGGGAACGGATGGTTCGTTCTGAATTCCGTGCCGTTTCCCTATTATCTGGCCAATAAATATTCAGCGCGTGCCTCCAAATCGGCCGGCGTTTGCCAAATCGTTGCGGAGGGTGATCCCATAAACGATGAAGAAAAGGGGCTCGAGCGGTGGCTGACCGCCAGGGCCGAGATAGGCACATCATACGGCGATCAGGGCACGGCAATGTTTATTGGTTTTGAATCCTGGAGTGTAGAGAAGGATCCACTGCTCAAGAAACACAACATCCAACAAATTGCCGTAACAGGTGCGGCGACACGGTCTTCAACACAGCCAGGCAGTGTCTGGTATCCCCTGGAAATTACGGTGTTCTTCGAAAACAGGGATGAATGCAATGACTGATAAGGCGTAGCGCTTGAGTAAGAACGGAGTACTGCCAATGATTAGGAATTTGACCGTCGCGTTCTTGTGCGCGATTCTTTCAATTGAACTGGTTCAAACAGCTTTAGCCGATGTTAACGCCGGACTTGCGGCCCTCGAACGCAAGGATTACGCGACCGCGTACAGGGAATTTAAGCCGGCGGCGGATCGCGGGCATCTGGGCGCGCAATACAATATTGGCCAAATGTATTTGCAGGGCTTCGGCGTTCAAAAAAGCGACGCGGAAGCCGCAAAGTGGTATCGCATGGCGGCGAATAAGGGGCTTGCCGAAGCGCAATACATGATCGGGCTTTTGACTCTAAAGGGCAGGGGCGTAAAGAAAGACGAACTCGCGGCATTGGACTGGTACTCGAAAGCCGCCGGGCAAGGGTTACCGTACGCGCAAGTGGCCTTGGGCCGCATCTATGAAGACGGCCCACCATCGACAATGCTCGGTACCGACATCGTCACCCGTGGCAGGCCGGACTACAAGAATGCCAAGAAATGGTTTGAAAAGGCGGCAAAACAGGGTGACCGCTGGGGCCAATTCAGTCTGGGAATGTTACACGCGAAAAGCATGAATCGCATGCTGTATCCCAATGATCCACGGAAAACGGAGGCTTTTGCTGAAGCCTACGCGTGGTGGAACCTGGCGGCGAAGCAAGGCATTTCGGAAGCCAAAACCAACATGGACGCGCTCAGTGGCGACATGATCGCCTGGGACCGGGCCAAAAGATTGGCGAAGGAGTACGAGGCGAAATACCCAATCGGAAAGTAGAGCTGCTGAGGCAATTCATTACCCTGGGCCGTGGAAAAGTGTTACGATTTTCAGAAGCTTCGAGCTTACTTGGGAAGTGTCGGATCGCAATGGCGGGAAGAATCGACTTTGTAAGAAGGGCCTGGGAGGGTCGGGAACCGCTTGGTACAGTGTTTTGGATCTTCCTTGCGCTGATTTCTCCGTGCCTGATCATATTTCTATTCTTTGTTTCCGCCGAATTCACAGCCTCGGTCTGTCCTCGTATTTTTGGGCAGCCGCGAGTCGTTATCCCCTGCTACATATTTGGCTCTGCTGAGACAATTGCTCTCATTTGTTATGGTATTTGGGTCTGTGGAGCGACGTGGAGATGCGCTTCAAACGAGAAGAACTCGAACAATAGGATTTTTGCCAAGTCCTGCGTGGCTATTTATGCCTTGGTCCTAATGGTTGGAACACCAGCTTGGCTGTATTTTCTTCTGGCGGTAACGCTGGCGCAAGGCCCCTCTCAAGCGGCTGATCAAGAGCCTGCACAAGCGCAGCTTAATCTCGGAAATAAGCATCGCGAGGCTAAGAATATTCCGCCGGAATATGCAAACGAGGTTGAGTGGGTTCGATCAGTCGCCGAACAAGGGGAAGCAAAAGCCCAATACAATCTTGCAGTTGCCTATCGGGATGGACTGGGTGTCCCTCAGGACAATGCCGAGGCGGTGAAGTGGTTTCAACTGGCGGCGGATCAAGGGTTCGCAAAAGCGCATTTCAACCTCGGAGCCATGTATTACCATGGTGCGGGGGTTCCTCAGGACTATGTAATGGCTCATATGTGGTTCGATATCGGCGCGCGTGGCGGCGATGAGGCTGCCAAGAGGAGCCGCGATATCGTTGCGGAAATAATCAACCCGGCTGACGTTGCCGAAGCCCAGCGCCTTGCTCGTGAGTGGCTTGAGCAGCACGAAGAGAAATAGTCCCACCGCCATTTTGCGCAGCGGCCGTTACGCACTTGATTTTGATGGTGGGCGATACTGGACTCGAACCAGTGGCCCCCGCGATGTGAACACGGTGCTCTACCAACTGAGCTAATCGCCCGGAAGCCGGTTTTCTAATAGGCGCGGGGCCCATCTCTGTCAAGAAATCCGCTTCAGCGCCGCCGGGAGCTGGGAAAATTCGTCGATGAGCACGTCGGCGGCCAGATTCTTGGCGCCATCGTGGGCGTAGCCGAATGAGACCGCGACAACGGGGATACCCGCCGCTCGGGCCGTGGTCATGTCGACGTTTGTATCGCCGACCATCACCGCTTGGGCCGGCTCGTAGCCCAGTCGGCGGACGGTTTCCAGCAGGTGCTCGGGGTCGGGCTTGTGAACTGGTAGGGTTTGGCCGCCGACAATGGTCCCGAACAGATCCGCGACACCCAGATCAGCCAGGAGCTGGGCCGATAATTCCTCGGATTTGTTGGTGCAGATGCCGAACACCGCGCCCTTAGTCTTCAAAAAGTTGAGGATGTTAAGAGCACCAGGAAAAAGGCGGGTCTCCTTGGAAATATTGGCCCGGTAATGCTCCAGAAAAATGCCCACGTGGGCGGTTACTTCGTCCTCGTCGGGCGGGTTTTCGCCGTCTCCCAGGCCCAACTCAATAAGCCGCCGGGCGCCGTGCCCAACCATTTGGCGCACGTCGGCAAGGGCCACTTTGGGCCTATTTTCGGTTTCCAACACCCAATTCAAGGCGTTGCAGAGGTCCGGGGCGCTGTCTACCAGCGTCCCATCAAGGTCGAAGACGATGGCCGGGCGGGAAAGAGACATGATTGGGTAAAATCCAGATTATTTGACAATACAGGGTGATTTTGCCTAAGTGCCCCAATTGTGCCACTTTTTTCAAGTTAATTGCACTCGGAAGCGAGAATAAATGGCCCCCTCTGATACAGCCGTCATCATCCTGGCCGCCGGCATGGGCACGCGCATGAAATCAGCGCTTCCCAAGGTCCTGCACGCGCTCGCCGGGCGGCCACTGATCGGCCACGTGATGGATGTCGCGGCCACGCTCAAGCCGCACAAAACGGTTCTGGTGCTGGCGCCCGGGATGGACGATGTGGCCGAGGCCGCGACGGGCGCCGTGGTCGTGCTGCAGGAGCCGCAGTTGGGCACCGGCCATGCCGTACTTACGGCCCGCGAGGCGCTTGTGGGCTTTTCAGGCACGGTCCTGGTGCTCTACGGCGACACGCCCCTGGTGAGGGGCGAGACCCTGGCCAACATGGTGGCGGCGCGCGAGGCGGGTGCCGCAGTCGTGGTTTTGGGCTTTCGCCCAATTGACGCGGGCGGCTACGGGCGGCTTGTGGTGAGTGGCGAGGGCGGCGTTGAAGCCATCATCGAACACAAAGACGCGAACGCCGGGCAACAGAACATCGGCCTGTGCAATTCCGGCGTCATGGCTGTCGATGGCGGCGTTTTATTCGAGTTGCTCGAAAATGTAGGCAATGACAATGCCAAGGGTGAATTCTATCTCACCGATATTGTAGCAGAGGCGCGCAAGCGCGACCTTCACTGTGCCGTAGTGGAAGCCCCCGAGGATGAGGTCCTGGGCATCAATTCCCGTGCCCAACTGGCCGATGCGGAAGCGATATTGCAAGACCGCCTGCGGGCCCAAGCCATGGCTGAGGGGGCTACGCTTACCGATCCGGATACGGTCTATTTCAGCGCTGACACGGCGCTCGGCCGGGACGTGACGGTGGAGCCTAATGTGTTTTTTGGTCCCGGGGTCGAAGTGGGGGACGGTGCAGTCGTTCGCGCCTTCAGCCATCTGGAAGGCGCCACGGTGTCCGCGGGCGCCCAGGTCGGCCCCTTCGCGCGCCTGCGCCCGGGGACCGAGGTTGGGGCCGGCGCCCGCATCGGCAATTTTGTCGAGGTCAAGAAATCGGTGATTGAAGAAGGCGCCAAGGTCAACCATTTGACCTATATTGGCGATGCCAGGGTGGGCGCCGGGGCCAACGTCGGCGCGGGCACCATTACCTGCAATTACGACGGCTTCATGAAGCACCAGACGGACATCGGAGCGGGGGCTTCTATCGGCTCCAACACCTCGCTGGTGGCGCCGGTCAAGATCGGCGACGGGGCCATCACCGGCGCCGGAACCGTGGTCACCGGCGACGTCCCGACGGACGCCCTTGTGGTCAACCCGGCCGATCAGAAGCAAACCCCTGGCTTCGCCGCTGGCTACCGCGACCGCAAGACGCGCGAAAAGGAAGGCAACAAATAAATGTGCGGTATTTTCGGCGTTGTCGGTGAACAGCCCGCCGCGCCCGTCATTATCGAAGCGTTGCGGCGGCTCGAATACCGGGGCTACGATTCCGCGGGCATCGCTACGCTGGTCAACGGCGGCATCGAGCGCCGCCGCGCCGAGGGTAAGCTTGGTAACCTGGAAAAACTGCTGAAAGAGGAGCCTCTTGACGGCAATAGCGGCATTGGCCACACGCGCTGGGCCACCCATGGCGCCCCGAACCAGACCAACGCTCACCCCCATATCTCGGACGGCGTGGCCGTCGTGCATAACGGCATTATTGAGAACTTCCGGGAATTGCGCCGGGAATTGGAAGCCAAGAATCACAGTTTCGACAGTGACACGGATTCGGAAGTCGTCGCCCATCTGGTCACGCAGAATCTTCGCGACGGCATGGCGCCCGCCGAGGCCGCCGAGGCCGCCGTGCGCCGCCTGGACGGCGCCTTTGCGCTTGGCATTATATTCCACGGGCAGGACGCCTTGATGGTTGGGGCGCGCCAAGGCTGCCCCTTGGCCGTGGGCTACGGCGAAGGTGAAAACTTTCTCGGCTCCGACGCCTTGGCGCTGGCGCCGGTCACGCGAAAGATCTGCTACCTGGAAGAGGGCGATATCGCGGTGCTCAGCCGTGACACGGTTGTTATCCATGACGATTCGGGGGCGGAGGTGGCCCGCGAAATCAAGTTGAGCGATGTGGATTCAGCGGAGGTGAGCAAGGGCAACCACGCGCACTTCATGGCCAAGGAAATATTCGAGCAGCCAGCGGTCATCGGCGACACGCTCAATACCTATTTCAACCCTTTGAGCGGCAGCATCACCTTGCCGGAATTGCCCTTCGATCTGGCGGCCATCGAAAGGGTAACCATCGCCGCCTGTGGCACCGCGTATTATGCCGGGCTGGTTGCCAAGTACTGGCTGGAGCGGATCGCCGGAATTCCGGTAGACATCGACGTGGCCTCGGAAGTGCGTTACCGCGAAGCGCCCGCGCCCGAGAACGCCATGGCACTGTTCGTCTCCCAGTCGGGGGAGACAGCGGACACCTTGGCGGCGCTTCGGCACGCCCGCGCGCAGGGCCAGCACATTGTCTCGGTCCTGAACGTGCCCGAATCCTCCATACAGCGGGAATCAGACGCCGTGCTGCCCACACACGCGGGCACGGAAATCGGTGTTGCCTCCACCAAGGCCTTTACCTGTCAATTGACCGTACTGGCCAGCCTCGCCATCTATTTGGGCGTCACGCGCGGTCACATTGACCACGCCGAAGAAAAGCGGCTGACCACGGCGCTAAGTGAAGTGCCGGCGCTGGCGGCGGATGTGCTCAACCACGACGAAAGCATTCGCGTCATGGCCCGGGAAGTGGCAAAAGCCCGGGATGTCCTTTACCTGGGACGGGGCAGCAGTTTTCCGCTGGCCATGGAAGGCGCCCTGAAGCTTAAGGAAATTTCCTATATCCATGCCGAGGGCTACCCGGCGGGCGAGATGAAGCACGGTCCCATTTCGTTGATCGACGATGGTGTGCCGGTCATCGTCATTGCGCCCACGGATGCCTTGGCCGAAAAGACCCGCTCCAACATGCAGGAAGTCATCGCCCGCGGCGGCAAGGTGCTGTTGATATCCGACGCCGAAGGTGTAGCGTTAGGCAGCGACGGCGTCTGGGCCTCGGTCGAGTTGCCTACGGTGGATCCATTCGTGGCGCCGATCCTGTATGCAATACCGGTTCAGCTATTGGCCTATCATGCAGCGGTTGCCAAGGGCACGGATGTGGACCAGCCGCGCAATCTGGCGAAATCGGTCACGGTGGAGTGAGAAGAGCGATGAGCTTGGAAGAAATCTATAACTTCAGGCGTGTGGATGAGCGCGTCGTTACCGGCGGCCAACCCACCGAAGAACAGCTTGGCGACGTCGCGGCGGCGGGCGTGGAAGCGGTGGTGAACATCGCCACCGACGACCCGCGCTATTCATTGGATGACGAACAGGCAACAGTCACGGGCCTAGACATGGTCTACCACCATGTCCCGGTGGACTGGGACGCCCCCACGGCGGAAGACTATGCCGCGTTTTCCAAGATCATGGATGAATTGGCGGACAGACAAGTGCTGGTGCATTGCGCCGCCAATTTCCGCGTCACCGCGTTTTACTCGCTCTACGGCATGGAAAAGCTTGGCTGGTCGGCGGCCGAGGCGGACGCATTTATCGCCGCCACCTGGACACCGGCTGAATATGAACCTTGGCCCGGCTTTATTGAAAGCCGCCGGGCGGAATTCACACAGGAATGAATCGAATGGAATTGAATGACGCCGGATTGTTCCGGCAGCAATGTTACATTGACGGCGCCTGGGCGGACGCGGACGGCGGCGATGTCATGGAGGTCACCAACCCGGCGACCGGGGAAGTGCTTGGCGCCGCGCCTAAGATGGGCGCGGACGAGGCGCGCCGCGCCATCGAGGCTGCCGATAGGGCCTGGCCATCGTGGCGGGCATTGCCGCCCAAGGAGCGGTCCGTGATCCTGCGCCGCTGGCATGACTTGATGCTGGAGCACGTCGACGATCTTGGCCTTATCATGACCTTGGAGCAGGGCAAGCCCCTGGCCGAGGCCAAGGGCGAGGTGGCCTATGCCGCCTCTTTCCTGGAATGGTTTGCCGAGGAAGGCAAACGTATCTACGGCGACACCATCCCGTCGTCCCAGCCGGATAAGCGGATCGTTGTGACTCGCCAGCCCATCGGCGTTGTCGCCGCCATCACGCCCTGGAACTTCCCCAGCGCCATGATCACCCGCAAGGTCGGCCCGGCCCTGGCCGCCGGCTGCACGGTGGTGGCCAAGCCCGCAAGCGCCACGCCCTATTCGGCGCTGGCCCTGGCCGAACTTGCGGAACGCGCCGGCGTGCCCGCGGGCGTGTTCAACGTGGTCACTGGCGGGGCGGGGGCCATCGGTGGCGAGCTGACCGGTAATGCGATCGTGCGCAAGCTGACCTTCACCGGCTCCACCGAAGTGGGTAAGGCGCTCATGGCCCAGTGCGCCGATACGGTGAAGAAAGTCTCCCTGGAACTGGGCGGCAACGCGCCCTTTATCGTTTTCGACGACGCCGACCTTGATGAGGCCGTGGCCGGCGCCATTCTTTGCAAGTACCGCAACGCCGGGCAGACCTGTGTTTGCGCCAACCGTATTTACGCCCAGGACGGTGTCTATGATGCCTTTGCCGCCAAGCTGGCCAAGGCCGTGGCCGGGCTCAAGGTCGCCAACGGCCTGGAAGAAGGCGCCACCGTCGGGCCGCTGATCGATATGGCGGGGGTGGAAAAGGTCGAGGAGCACATTGCTGACGCCGTCGGCGCCGGTGCCAAGGTCGCGGCGGGTGGCAGCCGGCACGCTCTCGGCGGGCTGTTTTTTGAGCCGACGATATTGACGGAAGTCACGCCCGATATGCTGATCTCGCGGGAGGAGACCTTCGGTCCCGTGGCGCCGCTGTTTCGCTTCAGGGACGAAGAAGAAGCCGTTCGATTGGCCAACGATACTGAATATGGCCTCGCGGCGTATTTCTTTAGCCGTGACGTGGGCCGCGTCTGGCGGGTCTCGGAAGCCCTGGAATACGGTATCGTCGGCGTCAACACGGGGATCATCTCCACGGAAGTGGCGCCCTTTGGCGGCGTCAAGGAATCCGGTATTGGCCGCGAAGGCTCGCGCTACGGCATCGATGACTTTGTTGAAATGAAATACATCAGCATGGGCGGCGTCGATCATTAATGACCAAGTACGATTATGACCTTTTTGTGATCGGCGCCGGTTCCGGTGGCGTGCGGGCGGCGCGCATGGCGGCAGGTCACGGGGCCAGTGTTGCCATCACCGAGGAATACCGCGTTGGCGGCACCTGCGTCATTCGCGGCTGTATCCCCAAGAAGCTGTTCGTCTACGCCGCGCACTACGCGCAGGATTTCGAGGACGCCGCCGGTTATGGCTGGAGCTTGGGCGAGGGTACTTTCGATTGGTCCACCCTTGTCGCCAACAAGGACAAGGAAATCGATCGCCTCAATGGCATCTACATCCGTAACCTTGAGGCCAGTGGGGTCAAGATATTCGAAAAGCGTGGCGTACTCGTGAACGCTCACACCGTTGATCTTGAAGGCGAGCAAGTGACTGCCGAGACCATACTTGTCGCCACCGGTGCTCGGCCCATGATGCCCGACGTTCCGGGCATCGAGCACGCCATTACCTCCGATGAGGCGTTTCACCTTGAGCAACTCCCGGACCGCATAATAATTGTCGGCGGCGGCTATATCGCCGTCGAGTTCGCGGGGATTTTTCACGGCTTGGGCGTCGAGGTCACGCAACTATATCGGGGCGAACAAATCCTGCGCGGCTTTGACCGCGACATTCGCGATACGCTGGCCGGTGAAATGCGGCGCGAGGGTATTGATCTACGGGTGGATGCCCGCGTCACGGCGGTTGAAAAGACTGATGCCGGATTGACGCTCGAACTTGATGGCGGTGGCACACTGGAGACCGACATGGTCTTGTACGCCACCGGCCGCGTTCCCAACACGGAGAGCCTGGGGCTGGAGGCCGCGGGTGTGGAGCTGGGGAACAATGGCGCCATAAATGTGGATGAATATTCCCAAAGCTCTGTCCCCAACATCTACGCCGTGGGAGACGTTACCGACCGCATGGCGCTGACCCCCGTGGCCATAGCCGAGGCCATGGCCTTTGCCGAAACGGTTTATGGTGGCAATCCAACGGCCATGGACTACGGCACCATCGCCGGCGCCGTGTTCAGCCAGCCCAGCGTGGGTACGGTCGGTTACACCGAAGAAGAGGCGAGGGCCGAATTCGGCGACCTGGACGTTTATAAATCCGGCTTCACGCCCTTGAAGCACACGCTGACCGGGCGCGGTGAGCGCACCATGATGAAGCTGGTGGTCGAGCGGGCGACGGACAGGGTCCTGGGCCTCCATATGGTGGGGCCGGAGGCGGGCGAAATCGCCCAATCCATGGCCGTGGCCCTCAAGATGGGCGCGACCAAGGCGCAATTCGACGCCACCGTATCCGTGCACCCCACGGCGGCGGAGGAATTTGTCACCATGCGTGAAAAGTTGCCAGATTAGGGGATTGCGGCTTATAAGAGCGGCCCGACGCGCAGAAATCAGCCCCCGAGGCCAAAATGAGCGGCAAATGGACACCCGATAGCTGGCGGTCAAAGCCGGCCCAACATCTGCCCAGTTACCCGGACGAAGGGTCGCTGGAGGCTGTGCTCGGCAAGATCAGGAATTTCCCGCCGCTGATATTCGCCGGAGAGGCACGTGATCTGCAGCGCAATCTGGCCGAAGTTGCGTCGGGCAAGGCGTTCCTGCTGCAAGGCGGTGACTGCGCCGAGAGCTTTGCCGAATTCCACCCGGACAACATCCGCGACACTTTCCGCGCGCTGCTGCAAATGTCCGTGGCCCTGATCTACGCCGGCTCCTTCCCTGTCTACAAGGTGGGCCGTTTGGCCGGTCAGTTTGCCAAGCCGCGCAGCACGCCCACGGAAACGAAGGACGGCGTCGAACTGCCGAGTTACTTGGGCGACATCATTAATGGCGGCGAGTTCACGGCGGAAGCCCGTACGCCCGACCCCGACCGGTTGTGGCAAGCGTACAGTCAGGCCGCGGCCACTCTAAATCTGCTGCGCGCCTTCGCCCAAGGCGGTTACGCGGATCTGCAACGGGTCAGCCAATGGACGCGCGGCTTTCTGGCCAGCAGCCCCCAAGGGGAGCGCTATCAGCACATTGCCGACCGTGTCGAGGAGGCGCTAGAGTTCATGGCGGCTATCGGCGTCACGCCGGAGACCACGCCGGCCATGTGCAATACGGATTTTCAGACCTCTCACGAGGCTCTGTTGCTGCCTTATGAACAGGCTTTGACGCGGATCGATTCAACCAGTGGCGACTGGTACGACACTTCAGCGCATATGCTTTGGGTCGGAGACCGCACGCGCGACATTGACGGCGCGCATGTGGAATTCCTGCGCGGCATCGCCAACCCCTTGGGCGCCAAGATCGGTCCGACTTGTCCGCCGGACGAATTGCTGGCGTTGATCGATGCGCTGAACCCTAAGGACATTCCCGGGCGCCTGACGTTGATTTGCCGCATGGGCGCCGACAAGGTGGCGGAGAAGCTTCCGCCCCTCATTCGCGCGGTGGAGAGGGAAGGGCGCACCGTCGTCTGGTCCTGCGATCCCATGCACGGCAACACCGTGCGCTCGGCCAGCGGCTACAAGACCCGGCGTTTCGACCAGATCTTGGCCGAAGTACATACCTTTTTGGACGTGCATCAGGCCGAGGGCACTCATGCGGGCGGCGTACACCTGGAAATGACCGGTCAGGATGTAACCGAGTGCACCGGCGGCGCCCAGGAGATCAGCGATACCGGGCTGGCCGACCGATACCATACCCATTGTGATCCGCGGCTCAACGCCAGCCAGGCGCTGGAACTGGCCTTCCTCGTCGCCGACACCATCAAGAAGGCGCGGCTGGAAAACGGAAAGGCGAGCATCACCGCGACATCGTAAATCGCCGGTTCATCTGGTTCCGGCAAAACGGGGGCAAACCATGACGGCTTCTTCAGTTCGGCGATCTTTTTTCTTTCTTCTGGCATTTGTCATTTGTCTGGCGCCTCCCGCGTCGCGTGCAGCGGAAAACTCTGGCACGCTTATGATCAAGGCGGACGTGTTGCGCGACAAGATTCATGGCGGGTTCCTCGGCCAGTTATTCGGCAATTTGAACGGCCTGCCTCACGAGTTTGCCTACATACCAGAGCCCGGCAACGTCAGCGGCTACGTGCCAGGACTTGCATACGCTTTCACGGATGACGACAACGATATCGAGTGGGTCTACATCACCGAGATGGAGAAGAGTGGGAATGCAATCATTCCCTACGACCGAATCAAGGAACTCTGGTTCAAGCATCTCAACCGGGGCATTTTTGCCTCAAACGCCTGGGCTCGGGGCCTTATGGGTATGGGAATCGATCCCCCCATGACAGGTCATCCGGGGCTCAACCCCAGGGCTCACTATAATATTGCCGGGCAGTTCAACATCGAAACCTTCGGGTTGATCGCGCTGGGCATGCCGCAGACCGCGGCCCGCATCGGCGACCATTACGCCCATGTTGTTGTGGACGGAGAGCCGGTTCAGGCCGCGCAGCTCTATACCACCATGATCGCCACGGCGTTCCTTACCGATGACCTCAATGAAATACTTGATGCCGGATTGGCCGCTGTTGACCCATTGTCTCAGATTTATGAAATCGTCAATCAGGCGCGAGCTTGACATAGGGCCGACCCAAAGGACTGGCGCGCCACGCGAAAGCTCATTCAGCAAAAATATGAATCCTACCCGGGTATTGGCAATGGCTACGGCGTGATTACCGCCTGCACCATCACCGCGCTGCTGTATGGCGAGGGTGACTTGGCCCGTACCATCGAATTTGGTTTTAACCTGGGCTGGGACGCCGACAACACCGCCGCCACGGCTGGCACAATCATTGGGGTGATTAAGGGCCGCGCCTGGATGGAGGCCCAGGGCTGGGAGATCGGCACCGAGTACCATAACTACTCCCGCGACGACATGCCCATGGACGAGACCATCAACGGCTATGCCGACCGGATCGTGGCCGTCGCGTCGCGGGTGATTGAGGAAAACGGCGGCCGTGTGATCGAGAAAGACGGCGCCAAGACTTTTGAAATCAAATTGCAGACCCCGGCTGTCGTCGAGCCCCTGGTCGATACGGCTGCCAAGACTAAGGCATACCATGATGCCGCCCGGAAAAGAGTCGAGGCAGAGATTTACAGCGACAGTCTGGAGGTGCGCCGCCAAGCGGTTCTCGACGCCTTCATTCTTGGATTCGGCCATGATCTGATGCGGGGTCACCCGGCGCAAATGAACACGGCCCGCGTGGAATTCCAAAAGTGGATGGTGACCAATCGGGACATGGGCGCGCGTCTGTTGTTCAACGAGATCATGTTCCGGCTCTCGTCCAACATCGGTGTCGTTGTAACGAACAAGAAGTAGGGGAGAAGGCAATGAGCGACGAAAAGGATATCGGCGCACAGCCCACCGAACGGCAACTGTCGTTCATGCGCGTCATAACGGCCTTCAACGTCTTTATCTACCGGATCAGCGGCGGGCGATGGATGGGCTCCGTGGGCGGCATGGATGTTTGCACCGTAACCATGACCGGCGCCAAGACGGGCAAGGTGCGGCGCATCGCCATGATGTACGTACCCTGGCAGGAAGGCGTGTTACTGGTGGGCTCCCAGGGCGGCGCCGACCGCAACCCGGGCTGGACTTACAATCTGAAGAAAAATCCGGAGATCACCGTGCAGTTCAAGGACAAGACGCTGTCCTTGAAGGCGCGCCTTGCGAGTGCGGAAGAAAAAGCCGAGGTCTGGCCGACCTGTCTAAAGTATTATCCTCTCTACGAGGACTACCAGCAGCGCACCAGCCGCGATATTCCGGTGTTCATTTGCGAATAGGGGGAAATCGATGAGCGGAGAGCATAGCGCCGCTCCAGCACCGCCTAAATGGATCGTGCGGGCGGTGACCGCCCTTAACGTTCTTGTCTACAATCTGAGCGGCGGCCGGATCATGAATTCCGTAGGTGACTGCGACGTCTGCATTGTCACCATGAAGGGCGCCAAGACGGGAAAGGCAAGGCGGCTAGCGCTGATGCACATGCCCTGGCGGGGCGGCTTGCTCCTGGTGGCGGCTCAGGGCGGGTCCGAGGAGAACCCGGGTTGGTACTTCAACCTAATGAAGAACCCCGAGATCACCGTTCAATACAAGGGCAAGACTTCGAGCATGACGGCGCGCCTCCTGGACGGGGAAGAAAAGGCGGCGGCCTGGCTCGTTTGCGTCGACTACTTCGCCAATCTGGAGGTTTTTCAGCAGCGCACAACCCGCGACATCCCGGTGTTTACCTGCGAGTAGGGGCGAAGTGGCCGCCGGGCTTACTTGTAATTGATTGCCTGTAAATAACCCTTGAAGTCCAAGTCGGACTTCAACAGGTCATCGTAAAACAACTTATTCATGGAAAGCTGGCATTCGCTGCCTCGGCACTCGCCGGTACCGCCGCGTGATCGCGTTTATGGTCCCGGGTTTCTTTGTAACCGAGTTCGGTCATTACTTCGACTTCAGTCCTGAAGTGAATCTTCAGGGTTTTGCCGACATGGTCCAAGGCCGCCGTGCAGGCCGGCATATCACCTTCCTCGTGGCTTTCGTGCCACTGGCGAATTAGTTTCACTAAATGCTCGTGATCGGCGTCAATCTCGGGATGCCCAATCAAGAGACCGTCGGTAAATACTATACTCTTCACGTAGTTTCTCCCCAGACCGCTCCGCAAGCGGCGACTTATATACTACTTCGAGGGGTCGTCACCAACCTGCACAAGCATTTTTCCGATATTTTCGCCGGCCAACAATCCGATGAAAGCCTCGGACGCCGCCTCCAGGCCCTGTCTAACTGTCTCCCGGTACTTGACCTTGTCCTCAGCGATCCAGGGGCCCATATCCGCGAAGAATTGCGGGTAGAGGTGGTCCCAGTCAGGCACCAAAAAGCCCCGCATGGTGGCCCGTTTGACAATAAGAGCGCTGAGATTCGACGGCCCGGGCGACCGCATGCCGTCGTTGTAGAGCGAGATCATGCCGCACACGGCAATGCGGGCGTTGAGGTTGATGTTGTTGAGCACGGCTTCCAGAGTCTCGCCGCCGACGTTTTCGAAATACACGTCGATGCCGTTGGGGCAGGTCTCGGCGATGGCGGCGCCGATTTTGCCGTCCTTGTAATTGAAGGCGGCGTCGAAGCCCAATTCACCCGTCAGATAGGCGATTTTTTCGGCGCTGCCGGCGCTGCCCACGACGCGGCAGCCCTTGATTTTGGCAATTTGGCCGACAACGCTGCCGACGGCGCCGGAGGCGGCGGAAACAAAGACATTGTCGCCTTCCTTCAATTCGGCGACGTGCAGTAGCCCGGCGTAGGCGGTCAGGCCGGGCATGCCGAGGACACCCAAAAATGTGGATAGGGGCGCGATCGACGCATCCAGCTTCTGGACCGCCTGACCGTTGATGGTGAAGTATTCCC
Source organism: uncultured Alphaproteobacteria bacterium (assembly GCA_964405515.1). GTDB lineage: Bacteria > Pseudomonadota > Alphaproteobacteria > JAPYRI01 > JAPYRI01 > CAYOOG01. Next base: position 31,289 of record CAYOOG010000002.1, read on the forward strand.
GCCAGCCCAGCATGGAAAGCACGAATTCCCCGGCCGCGATCTTGTCGTTGTTGGAGGCCACAACCTGACCGACGGCGCCGCCTTCCATGGGTTCGCCCAATTCGAAGGGGGGAATGTAGGATTTCACGCCCGGAGTCATGCGCCCGCGCATGTACGGGTCCACGGACATGTAGATATTGCGTACCAGGATTTCGCCGGGGCCGGGCTCCGGCATGGCCGCTTCCAATATCTTGAAGTCGCCGGGTTTAGGCGCGCCCTCCGGATAGGCGGCAAGGGCGATCAGGCGATTAACGTCTGTCATGGCTACTCCCCGATTAAATGACTTCCAGCGCCAGACGCACCATCATGACGCCAAGGACGATGCTGCTTGCGGCATAGGCGTAAAACCGATGCATCACGGCGTTATAGGTGCAGTGTATGAAGCTATGTACGCCACGCAGGGCGACAAAAGCCCAGGCCAGCCAAAGCCCCGTGTTGCCGACATTGGCGCTGATCAGCATGAGAATGCAGACGATGTAGAACAGTACCGGCGCCTCAAACAGGTTGCGGAAATTGGCAGCCGTGCCGTCGTTGAACTCCGCCGGCAAATTCACCGGATCACTTTCGAGCTTTGAGTGGTCAAACGACCCGGAGCGGGCCAAATTGATGCGAATCCAATACATGCGCAGCCACACGATGGCGGTAATACCCATCATGGCAAGCATGGGTTGCAATATTGCCGTTCCGAACATGACTTTCTCTCCCATTGCGGCCCAAATGGCCCTGTTGCGGCCCTATCATGACAGAGATTGGGCAAACTGCTAAACATCTGTCATGGCAAGCGATTTAACCATAGCTCTGGCTCAGATCAACCCCGTCGTCGGCGATGTGGCGGGCAACGCCAAGGCCATCCGCGAGGCCCGCGCCCGCGCCGCCCAGGCGCGCTCGGACCTGGTCGTCTTCAGCGAGTTGGTGTTGGCCGGTTATCCGCCCGAGGACTTGGTTCTGAAGCCCGCCTTCCAAAAGGAGGTGGAGGCCGCCGCCAAGACCCTGGCCAAGGAAACCGCCGACGGCGGCCCCGCCGTGCTGCTCGGGGCTCCGTGGATTCATGACGGGCATTTGTACAATGCGGCGCTGTTGCTGGATGGCGGCAGGATCGAGGCCGTGCGCATGAAGCATCACCTGCCCAATTACGGGGTGTTCGATGAAAAGCGGGTCTTCGAGGAAGGTCAGATGCCGGAGCCGATGACCTGCCGCGGTGTCAAGCTGGGTGTCATGGTCTGCGAAGACATGTGGATGGGCGACGTCACCGGCCATCTGGCCGAGGAGGGCGCGGAAATTTTGGTGATCCTCAACGGCTCGCCTTTCGAGGATGAAAAAGGCGACGAGCGCCGCTCGCTGGCTGCCGCCCGCGTGGCAGAGACCGGCCTGGGGCTGGTCTACGTCAATCAGGTTGGCGGCCAGGACGAACTGGTCTTTGATGGCGCATCTTTCGTGATGAACGGCGATGGCACCATTGCCGCTCACACGCCCGATTGGGTGGAGGACGTGGTCGCGACCGACTGGCGGCACCTGGGCGACGGGCGTTGGGTGTGCGAGCCCGGGCCCGTGGCGCCGACCGCCGAGCGGCTCGAATCCTTGTACCAGGCCATGGTCATGGGTTTGCGCGACTACGTGAACAAGAATCGCTTCAGCGGCGTGGTTTTGGGACTCTCGGGTGGTATCGATAGCGCGCTTTCCGCCACCGTGGCCGTGGATGCCCTGGGCCCCGCCCGTGTTCATTGCGTTCTCATGCCGTCCAAGATCACCTCCAAGGCGAGCATCGACGATGCGACGGAGTGCGCCAGACTTCTTTGCGCCGCAGCCGATACCGTGCCCATCGGCGCCAGCGTTGATGCTTTTGGCGGTATGCTGGCGGATGTATTCAAGAATACCGAGGCGGACACCACCGAGGAAAACCTGCAGGCTCGCGCCCGCGGCGTCGTGTTGATGGCCCTGTCCAATAAGTTTGGATACATGGTGCTGACAACGGGTAATAAATCCGAGGTCTCGGTGGGTTATTCGACCTTGTACGGCGATCTTTGCGGGGGCTATTCGGTATTGAAGGACGCTTACAAGACAACGGTTTATAAGCTCGTGGACTGGCGCAACAAACACGTGCCCATAGGGGCGATGGGCCCCAAAGGCCGCGTCATACCCGAGAATATCGTCACCAAGGCGCCCAGCGCCGAATTGAAACCGGACCAGACCGATCAGGACACGCTTCCGCCCTATGAGGAACTTGACGATATTCTTCATTGCCTGATCGAGCAGGACATGGCGGTGGACAAGATCGCCGCCCGTGGGCACGCGCCTGAGCTGGTGGCGCGCATCGAGCACATGCTTTACGTCGCCGAGTACAAACGCCGCCAGTCGCCACCCGGAGTCAAAATCACCCGGCGAAACTTCGGCCGCGACCGCCGCTACCCGATCACCAACGGCTTCCGGGACGCGACATGACTAGGGTCCAGACTCATAGACAGGATCAAATTGGCCATATCCTCAAGGACGCGTGGAATCGCTTCAAGCTGCGGTGTCGAAGGGATCAACCGGGCGGCAAGCCTGCTTTTCACCCTTCTCCTAGCATCTTTTTGCGATTCACAGCGCCATTTGGACCCTGTCTATGAGTTTGGACCCTAAAGCCCTGGTACGCTTTGCTCCCAGTCCCACTGGGCTTCTGCACGTCGGCAATCTGCGCGGCGCCCTGGTCAATTGGTTGTTCGCGCGGCAGACCGGCGCGGACTTCTTGCTGCGCATTGACGACACCGATACGGAACGCTCGACCGCCGAATACAATGCTGCCATTGAGCGCGACCTGATGTGGCTCGGCCTCGAGTGGGACCAGTCGGCTCGCCAGTCGGAGCGCTTGGGGCGTTATTCAGAGGCCGAAAGCAAGCTGGTCGAGGCCGGGCGGCTCTACCCCTGTTATGAAACGCCCGAAGAACTCGAGACCAAGCGCAAGTTGCAGATGGCGCGGGGCAAGCCGCCGGTTTATGACCGCGCGGCACTTGATCTGAGCGACGAGGAAAAGTCCGCCTTGGAGGCCGAGGGCTGCAAGCCGCATTGGCGGTTTCTGCTGGAGCGCGAGGTCGTTGCCTGGGAAGATATCGTGCGGGGGCCGTCTCACATCGACATGGCCAGCCTCAGCGACCCGGTGCTCATTCGCAGCGACGGGCGGCCCTTGTACATGCTGCCCTCGGTAGTGGATGACATGGACCATGGCGTCAGCCACGTCATTCGCGGCGAAGACCACGTCACCAACACGGCCGAGCAGGTACAGATATTCCAGGCTCTTGGCGGAGAGGTGCCGGCCTTCGGGCACTTCCCGTTGCTAACCGGCGCCGCCGGCGAAAGCCTGTCGAAGCGGTTGGGCTCCCTCAGCCTGGCGGCCATTCGCGACGAGGGCTATGAGCCTTTGGCGCTGCTCTCCCTGGTGGCCAAACTTGGCACGGCGGATCCGGTGGAGCCCTTCACCAGCCTGGACGCCCTGGTGAGCAGCTTCGACATCACCCGCTTCAGCCGTAGCGCCGCGCATTTCGACATGGAGGAACTCAAGCACCTTAACGCCAAGCTTTTGCACCTGCTGTCCTTTGAAGACGTAGCCGAGAAGCTGGCGGACCTGGGGCTGGAAGGGGCCGGGAAAGACTTCTGGAACGCCGTGCGGCCCAACCTTGGTGTCTTGGCCGACGCCGCCGGCTGGTGGCAGGTGGTCAACGGCGAGATCACCCCACACATCGACGACGCGGATTTCATGGCGGCGGCGGTTGGTGAACTGCCCGATGAGCCCTGGGACGATACCACCTGGGGCGTCTGGACCAAGGCCGTGGCGGCGGCTACGGGGGCCAAGGGCAAGGCCCTGTTCCGGCCCCTGCGTCTGGCCCTCACCGGGCGCGAACATGGACCGGAAATGAAGAATCTGCTACCTCTCATCGGCCCGGCCCGGGCGGTTGCCCGGCTGAGTAGTGAATCGGTTTAAAAAGTCAATAATTTCAGGATGTTGTGAGGGAGCATGGGGCTCGTACTCTACAATACGGCGGAGCGCCGGAAACAGGAATTCGCGCCGCTGAAGGCGGGGCGCGTGGGCATGTACGTCTGCGGGCCCACGGTCTACAGCGAGGCGCATATCGGTAACGCCCGCCCGGTCATTGTTTTCGACGTGCTTTACCGGTTGCTCAGGCGCGAGCATGGCGTGGCCAACGTAAAATATGTGCGCAACATCACCGACGTGGATGACAAAATCATTGCCGCCGCGGCGGAAAGCGGCGAGCCCATCGACGAGTTGACCACGCGCACGACAAGAATCTATCACGAGGACATGGCGGCCTTGGGCGCTCTGCCGCCCGACGAGGAGCCCCGCGCCACGGCCCATATCAAGGAAATGCTGGCCCTGGTGGAAGACCTGATCGCCAAAGGCAATGCTTACGAGGGCAAAGGCGAAGGAAAAGGCCACGTGCTGTTCGAGGTATCCTCCATGGCCGACTACGGCGCGCTTTCCGGCCACAACCGCGATGAGCTGATCGCCGGGGCCCGGGTTGAGGTGGCATCCTATAAGCGCGACCCGGCCGATTTCGTGCTCTGGAAACCGTCCAGCGACGATCAGCCGGGCTGGGACAGTCCCTGGGGCCGGGGGCGGCCGGGCTGGCACCTGGAATGTTCAGCCATGAGCGAGATCTATTTGGGGCGCACCTTTGACATCCACGGCGGTGGCCAGGATTTGATCTTCCCTCACCATGAAAACGAGCGCGCGCAATCGACCTGCGCCCACGGTCAGGGCAGCTTCGCGCAATTCTGGATGCACAACGCCTACCTCATCGTCGAGGGCGAGAAGATGTCCAAGTCCCTTGGCAACATTCGCACCGTGCGTGAGTTATTGGCCGAAGCACCGGGCGAGGCCATCCGCCTCAACATGCTCTCCACCCACTACCGCCAACCGCTCGACTGGACGGCGGAAGGCTTGACCCGCGCCAGGACCAATCTTGACCGCCTGTATACGGCGCTTGGCCGGCTGTCGGACGTGGCGGTGGACGTGGGCCCCGATGATGTGCCGGCGGTCGTGCTGGCGGCCCTGGAAGACGACCTCAACACGCCCCAGGCGCTGACCGAGATTTACGCCCTCGCCGGCGTGGCCAACAAGGCGGAGGGCGAAGCCGATCAGGCTGCCGCTAAGGCAGCGCTCCTGGCGGCGGGTGACCTCTTGGGCCTGTTGCAGCAGGACCCGGGGTCTTGGCTGAAGGACGCCAGGGAAGGGGAAATCAGCAGTGAAGAAATCGAGGCCTTGATCGAGCAGCGCGGCGCCGCGCGGGCGCAGAAGAACTTTGCCGAGGCCGACCGGATTGGAGATTTGCTGAAGGTTCATGTCGATCTGTTTGATGGCAGTGACCCAATGGCAACGGGCTGGAGGCGCAAGCGATGAGCCTGGGCAAGAGCAAAGAGCGCGTCTACCTTTACGACACCACCCTGCGGGACGGCGCCCAGACCCAAGGCGTTGATTTCGGCGTCGAGGACAAGCGCCTGATCGCCGAGGCGCTGGACAGGCTGGGCATTGATTACGTGGAAGGCGGATGGCCCGGGGCCAACCCCACGGACACGGCCTTTTTCGAGAATCCACCCAGACTTGAGCAGGCGACGTTCACGGCCTTCGGCATGACGCGGCGAGCCGGGCGCAGCACGGACAACGATCCCGGCCTGAATGCGCTCTTGGATGCGGGGGTCAAGGCCGTCACCGTTGTCGGCAAGGCGTCCGATTTTCATGCCGAAAAAATCCTCGGCATCAGCCAAGAGGAAAACATCGCGCTAATCCGCGATAGTGTCGCAGCGGTTGTGGATGCAGGGGCCGAGGCCCTTTTCGACGCCGAACATTTCTTCGACGGCTACAAGTCCAATCCAGAGTTCGCCGTAACCTGCCTTGAGGCGGCGGTGGATGCGGGCGCGCGCTGGGCCGTGCTGTGCGACACCAACGGCGGTGCGCTGCCCGAGGAAGTCGTGCAGATCGTTGGCGAGGTCACGTCCCGCGTGCCTGGGGACAAGCTCGGCATTCATGCCCATAACGATACCGATAACGCGGTGGCCATCAGTCTGGCCGCGCTTGGCGCCGGCGTGCGTCACATCCAGGGCACTCTGAACGGCCTGGGCGAGCGTTGCGGCAATGCCAATCTGGCGTCAATCATTCCGACCCTGTTGCTGAAGCCGGGTTACGCGGACAAATACGAGACCGGCATTACGGCCGACGGCCTTGCACAGTTGACGCATACTTCACGGCTCCTGGATGAGCTATTGACCCAGGCGCCGAGCCGCAACGCACCCTATGTGGGTACCGCCGCCTTCGCCCATAAGGGCGGCTTGCACGTCTCCGCCGTGGAAAAGGATCCGGCCAGTTACGAGCACGTGCCGCCGCGGGCCGTGGGCAACGAGCGCCATATTCTGGTGTCCGACCAGTCGGGCCGCGCCAATATCCTCGCCCGTCTTGCCGAGATCGGCATGGACCTGAATCCCAAGGACGACAAGGTCGGGCGGCTGTTGGAGGAGGTCAAGGAGCGCGAATTTCAGGGCTATGCCTACGACGGCGCCGAGGCCAGCTTCGAGTTGCTGGCCCGCAATGCCATGGGCCAAGTACCGGAGTACTTCCGCGTCGACAGCTTCCGCGTGCTGGTTGAAACCCGCCACAACGCCAGGGGCGACCTGGGCACGATTTCGGAAGCTACGGTAAAGGTCAACGTGGATGGCGAGAGCATCATGTCGGTAGGCGAGGGCAATGGCCCCGTGAATGCGCTCGACATGGCCCTGCGCAAGGATTTGGGCAAGTACGCACCGTTCCTCAAGGACATGGCCCTGGTGGACTTCAAAGTACGCATTCTCACCCATGAGGGCACCGATGCCGTCACGCGCGTGATGATCGAGTCCGCCGACGGTGAGGGTAACCGCTGGTTCACCGTGGGCGTCTCGCCGAACATCGTCGAGGCCGCCTTCAACGCGCTGTTCGACTCGATTACATACAAATTCTACCGTGACGGCGCTCCCGCCGGCGCCTTTGGCTCTTGATTTATGGCCGGCACCGATAGCACTCGGGATCAACCCGCTGGCGGCGCGCCGGCCATTATTCTGGTAGCGCCGCAAATGGGCGAAAACATCGGCGCCGCGGCGCGGGCCATGCACAATTTCGGCCTGCACGACCTGCGCCTGGTTCGGCCCCGGGACGTTTGGCCCAATCCCAAGGCGGTTCATATGGCCTCGGGGGCCGACCATATTCTAGAGGCTGCACAGGTTCACGCCACGGTGGAAGAGGCCATCGGCGACCTGCACCACGTATTCGCCGTAACCGCGCGCAGCCGCGAGGTGCTGAAGCCGGTGGTTGAGCCGGCCCGCGCCGCCGCCGACATGGAAGGCTGGATCGCCGTGGGCGAGAGCTGCGGGCTGTTGTTTGGGCGGGAAAAGGCCGGGCTCAACAACGATGATGTGGCTCTTTCGGATGCCATTCTCAGCATTCCAGCGAATCCGGCATTCTCCTCCCTCAATCTGGCCCAGGCCGTGGTGGTACTGGCCTATGAGTGGATGCAGGTGTGCGGCGGCAGCCCGGTGATGGCCCCCGCCAACGATACGGTGCGCCCGGCCACCAAGGATGAACTGGTGGGGCTATTCGAGCAGCTGGAAGGCGCGCTGGAGGTTTCGGGTTTTCTTCATCCGCCGGAGCGCATCCCCGCCACCATCCGCACGCTCCGCAACATGTTTCAGCGCTGGCGGCTCAACGAGCATGATGTGCGGGTGATGCGCGGGATCGTCAGTTCACTCTCCGATTCCAATGGCGATGACGGGCCCAAGTCATGAGCCTGCCAAGAGCCCCAGAAACCCTGGAATTCAGGGTAGACTTGGCGTTTGACATGGGGGTGCGGGTGAGTATAGTACGCGCTCGCCGGGCCCTAGTCCCGGCACCGGCCATAATCTGGACCTGCTAAATGACGAAACGGTTGAATTCGAAGTACAAAATCGACCGCCGCCTTGGGGAAAACCTCTGGGGCCGGCCCAAGAGCCCTGTCAATAAACGGGAATACGGGCCGGGAGAGCATGGCCAGCGACGTCGCCAAAAGATTTCCGACTATGGTATTCAGCTTCGCGCCAAGCAGAAGCTGCGTGGCTATTACGGCAATATTACCGAAAAGCAGTTCCGCCGCACTTACGACGAAGCCGTCAAGCATCGTGGCGACACGGGCGAGAACCTGATCGGCCTTTTGGAGCGGCGCCTTGATGCCGTAGTCTACCGCATGAAGTTCGTGCCCACGGTTTTTGCTTCGCGCCAGTTCGTCAATCATGGCCACGTTTTGGTCAACGGCAAGCGGGTCAATATTCCCAGCTACCGGGTCAAGGAAGGCGACGTCATCGAGGTGCGTGAAAAATCCAAGCAGATGGGCTTGGTGCTTGACGCCGTGGATTCAGCGGAGCGGGACGTGCCCGAATACATCGACGTCGACCACGCCAAGATGACCGGCAAGTTCCTGCAGACACCGAAACTGGCCGACGTGCCCTATCCGGCGCACATGGAGCCCAACTTGGTGATCGAGTACTACTCTCGCTAGGGACACAACCATGGCAATGACAGAGGCCGCTTTATGCGGCCTTTTTTAATGAGCGCCGCCGGTCAATCCCGTGAGTTTTTCGCTCAACGTCCATAGTCTTTGCGCGTCGCCTTCGTCCAGCGCGCCATCCGAGGGCTGTTGTTCCTTGCAGTCGGAAAAAAATCTTCCGCTTACTCCGTCGACCTCGGGTGATGAGCACAGATAGATGCTGGTTGCCGCGCCTTTTTCGATGCTGCGGAATAACGGCTTAAAGCATTTCCACAGCACCGGGAAAAAACCTTTGCTGGCCCTGTCGATGTCTGTCTTGACCACGCCTGGGCATAGGGCGTTGACGGTTACACCCGTGCCTTCAAGTTGAGCTGAGAGTTCGCGGGTAAACAGGATGTTCGCAAGTTTTGATTGTCCGTAAGCGCGCATGCCGTCGACGGGCGTAACGCCTTCCAGGTCTTCAAATTCCATACGGCCACCGCCCATCTTATGGGCGTTTGAGGCGACGTTGACGATTCTGGCGGGCGCGCTTGCCTTGATGCGGTCAAGGAGGAGGTTTGTCAGCAAGAAGTGCCCAAGATGATTGACGCCGAAATTCATCTCGATGCCGTCCTGGGTATTCTCGCCATCAAAAGCCATGAGCCCGGCGTTATTCAGCAGAATATGAAGATCATGGCCGCCATCCAGGAATTCCTGCGCGGCCCGGCGAATCTGCTGCTGCGAGGCCAGGTCCGCGACAATTACTTCAACGTCTTGATTGCCGGTGGTTTCTCTTATTTCCTTGACCGTTTGTTCGCCGCGCGTCTTGCTGCGGCAAAGAACAAACACTCTGGCGCCCATTTGGGCCAGTTTGACGGCTGCAAACTTGCCGATACCGCTGTTGGCGCCGGTAATCAGGCAGGTCTTGTCCGTAAGGTCGGGTGCCATTTCCGCTTGCGCCATAATAGTCTCCGGTTGGTTGACGAAATCCCTGGTAGCACGACAGCCGGATTTTGTCCTACAATTCTAGGCAAGCACATCCGCATCATTGGCGGATTGATCACGGTCATTCTTCTGTTAGCCAGCACGATCAAGCAATTGGTAAGGCGGAATCTGGAGATTGCCTAAGATGACTCGCACCATGAAGGCTCTGCACGTCGTTAGACACACCGACCCCGAGGCGCCACATTCGGCGCGGCTCGAAGTGGTGGAAAAAGAAATTCCCCAACCCGGCCCGGGCCAGCTTCTGATCCGCATGGAGGCCGCCTCCTGCAACCCCTCCGACCTGATTTACTTGAAGGGCGGTTACTTGTCTCCGACCGTGTACGATGAGGCGGCGGGGCTGGAAGGTTGCGGCGTGGTTGAAAAGTCGGGCGGCGGATTCATGGCGGGCCGCATGGTGGGCAAGCGGGTTGCCTGCGCCGGGAGCACCGACGATGGCGGCACCTGGTCGGAATACTATTTGGCCTCGGTAATGGGTTGCATGCCGATCAAAGGCCCATTGCCCGCCGAGCAGGCCTCGACCCTGATGGTCAATCCTTTCACCGCTTTCGGCCTTTTGGACCGGGCCAAGGAACTCGGCAGCCCTGCGGTTGTGCAGAACGCCGGGGCCGGTCAATTGGGGCGTCAGGTTATCGCCGTGGCCAAGTTACGCGGCGTTCCGCTGATTTCAACCGTGCGCAGGCCCGAGCAGCGGGAAATTCTAAAATCCCTGGGCGCCAAGAACGTTCTTGTAACCAGCGATAGCGACTTCGCCGACTCATTGAAGGAACTTGCGGAAGAACTCGATGCCCGGGTGGCGCTGGATGCCGTTGCTGGGGAAGACACGGCCCGGCTGCTTCGAAACATGCCCAGCCGTTCGACGGCACTTGTCCTCGGTGGCTTGTCCATGAAGCTTGGCGACCCCCTTGGCGGGCAGTTCTCGGTCCTGGAAATAGTTCTTCGCGGCTCGAGGATCGAGGGCTTCGGCGTGATCGATTCCCTGACCAAACTGGGGACCCTGGGCATCATGCGGCGGGCGCGGCAAATTCAGCGCTTGTTTCGGGATGGTGTTCTGGAGACCGCAATTCAAAGCGTCTCAGGTATCGAGGACTACGCCACCGCCATCGATCAGTACGCCGCGAACATGAGCGGCGGTAAGCCCATCCTGAAATTCGAGTAGGTTAGCTGGCCGAGCTGGCGCCCGGCTCAAGCCTTGGCCTGGGCCTCCAGGGGGATGTCCTTGGACTTGAAGAATTCTTGTAATTCTCCGGCCTCGAACATTTCACGCAGGATATCGCAGCCGCCCACGAACTCGCCTTTGACATAGAGCTGGGGGATGGTCGGCCAGTCGCTGTAGGCTTTGATGCCCTCGCGGATTTCCGGATCCATGAGCACGTCCACACCTTTGAACTGCACGCCCAAATGGCTCAGAATCTGCACCGCCTGCGATGAAAATCCGCACTGCGGGAACACCGGCGTGCCCTTCATGAACAGAACCACGGGAAATTCACCTGTTTCCTGCTCGATACGCTGAAAAACTTCGTTCTCACTCATCGGGTTGTTACTCCTTGGAAATCCATTCTCCCGCCCGTGGCGGATCAATCATCAAATTCGCACTCTATTCCGGTACGGCGGTTTGCAATGCCAGCGCGTGTAGGGCTTCGCCCATATTGCCCTTGAGCGCGGCGTAGACCATCTGGTGCTGCTGGACCCGGCTCTTGCCCTTGAATGCGGGTGAGACCACCAGCGCCGCGTAATGGTCGCCATCGCCGCGCAGGTCCTCGATCGTTACCACGGCATCCTCGACGCCCTCTTCAATGAGGCGTTTGATCTCGGCGGCGTCCATGGCCATGGCTGTGCTTTCCTCTTCTCGGGCCTTTTGTTCGGGGCTAGCCGGTTGGTGACGAAGACATATATCCAGGCATCCACCCCTGGTGCGCCTGGGCCAGGCTCTCCACGGATATGGTGAACAGCCCCTCGACTTTCAATTCCCCGCTACCGCTAACGCCGATTTGTACGGCCGGCACGCCCGAATCTTTGGCTGCCTTCAAG
>CAYOOG010000002.1:42883-44408 GCA_964405515.1 uncultured Alphaproteobacteria bacterium
CGGGGCTTGGCTTTCGTCCACGGCCAGAATATAGCGCGCCTGATCCTCGCCGAACAGGTAGGCGTGGGCCGGAGGCCCTTCTTTCGGCAGGGATATCTCGGCGCCCAAGTCCCCGGCCAGGGCCATTTCGGCCAGCGCCACCATCAGTCCACCGTCGGAAATATCGTGGCAGGCGGCGATCTGGCCGTTGCAGATGGCTTCGCGCACGAAATCGCCGTGGCTTTTTTCCGCAGCTAGATCGACGGGCGGCGGCGGGCCGTCCTCGCGGCCTGAGATTTCCCGCAGGAACAGGGACGAGCCCAAATGCCCAGCGGTTTCACCGACCAGGATGATCGCCTGGCCTGCCTCTTTGAAGGCGATGGTGGTCATTTGCGAAAGGTCGTCGATAACGCCGACACCACCGATAGCCGGGGTGGGCGGAATGGCTTCGCCGTTGGTCTCGTTGTAGAAGGAGACGTTGCCCGAGACCACGGGGTAGTCCAGCGCCCGGCAAGCCTCGGCCATGCCGGTCACGCAACCGGCGAACTGGCCCATGATGTCGGGCCTCTCGGGGTTGCCAAAATTGAGGCAGTCGGTGATCGCCAGGGGCCGTGCGCCGGTGGCCGTCAGGTTGCGCCAGGTCTCGGCCACGGCCTGGGCGCCGCCCGTTTCCGGCTCGGCAAAGCAGTAGCGCGGCGTGCAATCGGTACTGATGGCCAGGCCCTTGTTGCTGCCGTGAACACGCACTACCGCGGCATCGCCGCCCGGGCGCTGCACCGTGTCGGCCATGACCATGTGGTCGTACTGCTCCCAGATCCAGCGCTTGGCCGCCAGATCGGGCGAGGCCATCAGCGTCATTAATGCCTCGCCAAGGTCGTTGGGGCAGGCCACGTCTTGCGGGCTCAGGGGGGCACGGGCCGCTGTCGGCGTCCAGGGCCGGTCGTACTCGGGTGAGCTATCGGCCAAGGGCGGCACGGGGATGTCCACCACGACCTCGCCCTGATGGCGCACGACAAAGCGGTCGCCCTCGGTGACCTTGCCGACCACGGCGAAATCCAGGCCCCATTTGGTGAATATCTGCCGCGCCAGTTCCTCGCGTTCGGGCTTTAGCACCATGAGCATGCGCTCCTGGCTTTCCGACAGCATGATCTCATAAGCGCTCATGCCCTCTTCGCGCGCCGGAACTTTGTCCAGGTCCAACTCGAATCCGACGCCACCCTTGTCGGCCATTTCAACCGACGAGCAGGTCAGCCCCGCCGCGCCCATGTCCTGTATGGCGATGATCGCGTCCTCGGCCATCAACTCAAGGCAGGCTTCCACCAAGAGCTTCTCGGTGAAGGGGTCGCCCACTTGCACGGTTGGGCGTTTTTCCTCGGTATCGTCGTCGAATTGCGCCGAGGCCATGGTAGCGCCGTGGATACCGTCCCGCCCGGTCTTGGAGCCCACGTATATCACCGGGTTGCCGACGCCGGCGGCGGCGGAATAGAAAATCTTGTCGGCGTCCGCCAATCCCACGGTCATGGCGTTGACCAGGATGTTGCCGTTG
>CAYOOG010000003.1:0-43679 GCA_964405515.1 uncultured Alphaproteobacteria bacterium
GGAAATTGCCAAATTACATGACTACGGCGTTTGCCGCCTTTATTCGCCGGGCGACGGCCAGGAATTGGGCCTCGAAGGCATGGTCGCCGATATGCTGTCCCGTGCGGACGTCGATCTGGCCGTGGACATTCCTACGGATATTGCAAGCCTGACGGTTGGTGACGAGCGGGCCCTGGCCCGGGTCATAACCGGGCTTGAAGCGGGGGTTCTGGACGCGGGTTTGCAAAAGGCCATCCACGAAAGGGCGGCGGAGACTTCCGTCCCTGTACTCGGCATTACCGGGACCGGCGGAGCAGGCAAGTCCTCACTGACCGACGAGATTGTGCGCCGCTTTCGACACCAGCGAGAGAACCTCTCGATCGCCGTACTTGCCGTTGATCCGTCGAAGCGCAAGAGCGGCGGCGCGCTTCTGGGCGATCGGATACGCATGAACGCCATTTATAGCGACGGCGTCTACGTACGCTCGCTCGCCACGCGGCGCTCGGAGCGGGAAATCGCCGCCGCCTTGCCGGACGCCGTGGCTGCCGTAAAGGCCGTTGGTTACGATCTGGTGATCGTCGAGACGGCGGGGATCGGCCAGGGTGACGCCGCCGTGGTCCCGCTGGTGGATGTTTCGCTCTATGTCATGACACCGGAATTCGGCGCCGCCAGCCAGCTTGAAAAAATCGACATGCTGGACTTTGCCGACATGGTGGCGATCAACAAGTTTGACCGCCGGGGCGCCGACGACGCTTTGCGCGACGTTCGTAAACAGGTGCAGCGGGGCCGCGAGGCCTTCGACCAAGCGCCCGAGGACATGCCGGTCTACGGAACAGTGGCTTCCCATTTCAACGACGACGGTGTGACCGCTCTATATCAGGGCATTTGCGCGGCCATCTCGGCGAGGGGCTTTGAAGGTTGGCCGGAGGGTGACGCTACGGTACCCAAGACCTCCAGCGCCGCGACGGCGATCGTTCCGGCGGAGCGCCAGCGCTATCTGGCGGAAGTGGCGGGCTCTGTGCGCGCCTACCATCGGGATACGGACGCACAGGCGACTTTGGCGCGGGAGCGTCAGCAGCTTCGCGAGGCTGGCCGGATGCTTGGCGAAGCCGGAGGCGACGACGGCGGCCTGAAGGACCTGATCGCGGCGCGGGAAAACGATCTAAGCGGCGCCTCGAAGAGCTTGCTCGAGTCCTGGCCGGAAGTGCGGCAGGCCTACACTAGTCCGGATCTGGCGGGGGCGCGGACCACGCGGACGTCACTATCCGGTAGCGAAGTGCCAAAGGTGGCGGTTCCGGACTTTGAGGACGAAGGCGCGTTGCTTGCCTGGCTGCGGCGGGAAAATATGCCCGGCCGCTTTCCCTTCACCGCCGGTGTGTTCGCCTTCAAGCGCGAGAACGAGGCGCCGACGCGCATGTTCGCGGGTGAGGGCGATCCCTTCCGCACCAACGAGCGCTTCAAGATGCTCTCCAAGGACAGCGAGGCCAAGCGCCTGTCCACGGCTTTCGATTCCGTCACCTTGTACGGCTGTGATCCGGACGAACGCCCGGACATATACGGTAAGGTTGGCAATTCAGGCGTTTCCATCGCCACATTGGACGACCTGAAGGCGCTCTATGACGGCTTTGATCTCTGCGACCCGTCAACTTCCGTTTCCATGACCATCAACGGGCCGGCGCCGGCGATCCTTGCCATGTTCATCAATGCCGCCGTCGACCAGCAGGTGGCAAAATTCGAGGCCGAGCATGGCCGCGCGCCGGACGAAAAAGAGAGGCTGGCGGTTTCCGCCCACGCCCACGAAAACGTCCGTGGTACCGTGCAGGCGGATATCCTCAAGGAAGATCAGGGCCAGAACACCTGCATATTTTCCACCGAATTCGCCCTTCGCATGATGGGCGACATCCAGGCCTACTTCATCGATCACAAGGTGCGAAACTTCTATTCGGTTTCCATATCCGGCTATCACATTGCCGAGGCCGGGGCGAACCCGATTTCCCAACTGGCCTTCACGCTGGCCAACGGTTTCACCTTCGTTGAGGCCTATTTGGCGCGAGGCATGAAGATCGATGACTTTGCGCCGAACCTGTCGTTCTTCTTCTCCAACGGCATGGACCCGGAATATACCGTGCTGGGGCGGGTGGCGCGGCGCATCTGGTCGGTCGCCATGCGCGACCTTTACGGCGCCGGCGAGCGCAGCCAGAAGCTCAAGTACCATATTCAGACGTCGGGGCGTTCGCTGCACGCCCAGGAAATGGATTTCAACGATATCCGCACGACCTTGCAGGCATTGATCGCTGTTTACGACAATTGCAACAGTCTGCATACCAACGCCCACGACGAAGCCTTCACCACGCCGACAGCGGGGTCCGTGCGTCGGGCGCTCGCCATCCAGATGATCATCAATCAGGAATGGGGCTTGGCCATGAACGAGAACCCCAATCAGGGTTCATTCGTCGTCGAGCAGTTGACGGATC
Organism: uncultured Alphaproteobacteria bacterium; assembly: GCA_964405515.1. Lineage (GTDB taxonomy): Bacteria > Pseudomonadota > Alphaproteobacteria > JAPYRI01 > JAPYRI01 > CAYOOG01. Next base: position 2,454 of record CAYOOG010000003.1, read on the forward strand.
TGGTGGAGGAAGCAGTGCTCAAGGAATTCGAGAGCATTTCAGAGCGCGGTGGCGTTCTCGGGGCCATGGAAACCGGCTACCAGCGTGGCAAGATTCAGGATGAATCCCTTTGCTACGAGGAGCGCAAGCACGACGGTAGTTTGCCCATTGTCGGGGTCAATACTTTCCTCAATCCGAACCCGGACGCGGCCCCGCAACCGGCCCTGTTGCAACGCTCGACAGGGGAGGAAAAAGACAATCAAATCAAGCGGCTCAAGGTATTTCATAAGAAGAACCTTGACGCCGCGGCGCCGCTGCTGGAGGAACTGGCACAGACCGCCGCGGCTGGCGGCAATACCTTTGCGGTGCTCATGCGGGCCGTGCGCCACTGTTCACTAGGCCAAATAAGTGATGCCCTCTATGAGGTCGGCGGCCAATACCGGCGAAATATGTAATTTTCGGACTGATTATCCTGTAATTTCAATGAGATAATCTCTTGATCGTGGTCAAAGGTATGACCCCGCTGGAGGGCTAAGTTCTGCCGGCCAGCGCGGTTTTCGGCCCCCAGCCTCGATAATTGAGTATTTTGGGCGAGATGATCTAATATGTGGTTACTGCTAAGGCGTGGTCTTAACCATCTGGCAACTGTGTAAAGCGCATACTTCGCGCTTCTTTGCTTCTTTGATGCTTCGCTGCGGGGCTTAAGGTATGGACTATCAGCGTATTTTTTCGACGGCGGTCGATAAGATCAAGGCGGAAGGACGCTACCGCGTGTTCATCGATATCGCCCGCCATCGCGGCGATTTTCCGCTGGCAACGCGCTACAGGGGTGACCAGACACAGGAGATTGTCGTCTGGTGCAGCAATGATTACTTGGGCATGGGCCAGAGCCCCGTCGTCATCGATGCCATGGACGAGGCTCTCCAGACGGTGGGCGCCGGCGCCGGCGGCACGCGGAACATAAGCGGCACCAACCATTACCACGTATTGCTGGAAAAAGAGCTGGCCGACTGGCACGGCAAGGAAGCGGCGCTTCTGTTTACGTCGGGCTACGTTTCCAATGACGCGACGCTGAGCACCTTGGCCAAGATTTTGCCCAACTGCATCATTTATTCTGATTCCCTCAACCACGCTTCGATGATCGAGGGCATCAGGCGCAGCGGTGCCGAAAAGCGCGTCTTCCGTCACAATGATCCGGCCCATCTCGAGGAGCTGCTCCGACAAGACGATCCGGGGGCGGCCAAACTCATCGCCTTTGAATCCGTATATTCCATGGACGGGGACGTGGCGCCGATCGCCGACTTCTGTGATCTGGCCGAGAAATATGGCGCGCTGACCTATCTGGATGAAGTGCACGCCGTTGGCCTCTACGGCCCCCGGGGTGGCGGTATTGCCGATCGCGAGGGGCTGGCGCACCGTCTGGACATTATCGAAGGCACGCTCGGCAAGGCCGTGGGTGTCATGGGCGGTTACATCACCGGCACCGCGGATCTGGTGGACACCGTGCGCAGCATCGCCGCCGGTTTTATTTTCACCACCGCCCTGTCACCGGTACTGGCGGCGGGGGCCTTGGCCAGCGTGCAATTCCTCAAGTCCAGCAGTGTTGAGCGCGAGCGGCACCAGGAACGGGCGGCGCGCCTGAAGGGTATGCTGCGGGCCGCCGGGCTGCCGGTCATGCCGTCCGAGACCCATGTCGTGCCGTTATTGGTCGGCGACCCGGCCCTGGCCAAGCGTGTCTCCGATGAATTGCTTGATGACCACGGCATTTATGTCCAGCCGATCAACTATCCTACCGTGCCGCGCAGCACCGAGCGGCTGCGGCTGACCCCGAACCCGTTGCACAGCGACGCCATGATGGATGATCTGGTCGAGGCCCTGAATACGGTCTGGAACAAGCTGGATATCCGCCGCGCCGCCTAATCTGATGACCGCCCGGCCACGGCGCGGAGGCGATGCATCCCCGGCGAAAGCCGATAGCGACGGCTATTACGTGGAATTCCAGCGCATTGGCGGCACGGTGAAAGTGTCGGCCATCGACCCAAGCACGGGCACCGAGGTCTCGACCATGGGCCCGGTCAGCGCCGGAGAGGAAGAGCTGGGCCGCGCCGCTGTGCAGAAGCTCAAGTATGTCCTCGCCAAAGGCGGCGGGAAATAGCCGCGGCTCGACGACCGGGGCGGTTGAATCCAAGCATAATCACGAAAAACCCTGTTTTTTCGGGCCCAGAAATAGGTCCGATAATTTGTGTGGTTGTGGCGCGGTGCAGCGACATATGGTATTAGACAGGCGATTTTCCGGGGCTGGATGGGTTGATGTCCACTGAAACCGTTGCCATTGCTTGCGACCACGCCGGGGTCGAGCTGAAACGCGCTTTGGTGGCCGATTTGGAAGGAAAGGGAGTCAAGGTGCTGGATCTTGGCACGGACGGAAAAGAATCCGTGGATTACCCCGATTACGGCTACGCCATGGGCGAGGCCATCGCCGCCGGTCAAGCCGACAAGGGCATTCTGATCTGCGGTACCGGCATCGGAATCAGCATCGCCGCAAACCGCCACAAGGAAGTGCGTGCCGCCGTTTGCCACAACGGCTTGGTTGCCAAGTTGAGCCGCGAGCACAACGACGCGAACGTACTGGCGTTGGGCACGCGCCTGATCGGTATTGAAGTTGCCCGGGACTGTGTCGAGAAGTTCCTGAACACGCCGTTTGAAGGCGGCCGCCACCAGCGGCGCGTCGACAAACTCTCCCAATAGAGTCACCACGGATGTACTGAAAAGGTATTGTTGATGTCCTTGCCCGAAGCGAGTGCCGAGACAACGGTCGAGAATGATTTCTTCAGCGGCAGCCTGGCCAGCCGGGATACCGAGGTTGCCGACGCCATTGCCGCTGAAGGCAAGCGCCTGCAGGAACACATCGAACTGATTGCCTCCGAAAACGTGGTTAGCCGTGCGGTCTTGGAGGCCGCGGGCTCGGTAATGACCAACAAATACGCCGAGGGCTACCCCGGGCGGCGCTACTACGGCGGTTGCGATCACGTGGACGTTGTCGAGGCCCTGGCCATAGAACGCGCCAAGCGCTTATTTGATTGTGAGTTCGCCAACGTGCAGCCCCATTCCGGGTCACAAGCCAACCAGGGCGCCCTGATGGCGCTGGCCAAGCCCGGAGATACGATCATGGGCCTGGGTCTGGCGGCGGGCGGCCATTTGACCCACGGCGCCAAGCCGAACCAGTCCGGCAAATGGTTTAATGCCGTGCAGTACGGTGTCAGACGCCAAGATGCCTTGCTCGACATGGACGAAATCGCGGCCATGGCCCAAGAGCAAAAACCCAAGGTCATAATCGCCGGCGCCACCGCCTATTCGCGCTTCTTCGACTTCAAACGCTTCCGTGAGATCGCGGACAGCGTCGGCGCCTATCTGTTTGTCGATATGGCCCACTTTGCCGGGCTGGTGGCGGCGGGCGTGCACCCGAGCCCGATCCCCCACGCCCATGTGGTCACGACAACAACGCACAAGACCTTACGCGGTCCCCGGGGCGGCATGATCCTGACCAACGACGAGGACATCGCCAAGAAGGTCAATTCGGCGGTGTTTCCGGGACTGCAAGGCGGGCCGCTCATGCACATTATCGCCGCAAAGGCCGTTGCCTTCGGCGAAGCGCTGGAGCCCGGCTTCAAGGTTTACTGCCAGAATGTCGTGGATAACGCCCGCGCATTGGCCGAGACCTTGCGTGAAGGTGGGCTGGAGATTGTTTCCGGCGGTACCGACAATCATTTGATGCTGGTTGACCTGAGGCCAAAGAATTTGACCGGCAATGTGGCCGAGGATTCCCTTGGCCGAGCGCACCTGACATGCAACAAGAACGCCATCCCATTTGATCCGCAGAAGCCCATGGTGACTTCCGGCTTGCGGTTGGGGACACCGGCGGCAACGACACGTGGTTTCGGGGTTGCCGAGTTCCAGCAGGTCGGTGCTTTGATAATCGAGACGCTCGACGGCTTGGCGGCCTCGGGCGGGCAAGGGGGCGACGGCGGAGAAAACTCGGCGGTCGAGAAAATGGTGGCGGAAAAAGTGAAAGCTTTATGTAGCCGCTTCCCTGTATATTCGGATCATCCGTAGGGACTCTAGGAGGGGCGGCACATGCGTTGTCCATTTTGTGGGAACAACGATACCCAGGTCAAGGACTCCCGTCCGACCGAGGATAGCACCGCCATCAGGCGGCGGCGCTACTGCACCGGTTGCGGCGGGCGTTTTACGACATTTGAACGCGTGCAACTGCGCGAGTTGACGGTCCTTAAAAAGTACGGCCGGCGCGAGACTTTCGATCGCGACAAGATGACGCGCTCCGTTAACATCGCACTGCGCAAACGCAACGTCGATCCCGAGGTTGCCGAGCGCATGGTCAGCGGCATTGTGCGCCGACTGGAGAGCATGGGCGAAACGGATATTCCGGCGGACGTTGTTGGTCAAATGGTCATGGAAGGCCTGGCCGGGCTGGATCAGGTTGCCTATGTGCGCTTCGCGTCGGTCTACAAGAATTTCCGCGAGGCCAAGGACTTCGAAAAGTTCATCGGCGAGCTCGATGAGGGCGAAAGCAAGGAGTGACAAGGCGACCCACATGATGGGTGACCTTTGTCATTCGAAATCCCGTGAGTGACGATACAAACTTCATGAAAATCGCCCTCGGCCTTGCGGCGCGGGGGCAGGGTATTGTCTGGCCCAATCCGGCCGTGGGTTGCGTATTGGTGCGTCCCGATCTTGGCCGGAATGGCCAGGTCGTGGGCCGCGGCTGGACTCAGCCGGGCGGCCGGCCCCATGCCGAAACCGAGGCGCTGTCCCGAGCGGGCGAAATGGCCAGGGGCGCGACCGCGTACGTTACTTTGGAGCCCTGTGCCCATCAGGGCGAGACGCCCTCCTGCGCCGAGGCCTTGGCGGCGGCGGGTGTGAAGCGAGCCGTCGTGGCGCTCGGTGACCCGGACCCGCGCACCAACGGTGGTGGCTTGGAGAAACTTCGTCAGGCCGGTGTGGAAGTGTTTTCCGGCGTGCTCGAGGAAGAGGCCGCTCAATTGTGCGCGGGCTATCTGACCCGTATCCGCGAAGGCAGGCCTCTGGTCACTTTGAAGGTGGCGACCACCCTTGACGGGAAGATCGCGACACGGGCCGGGCATAGTCAATGGATCACCGGTCCCGGGGCGCGGCGGCGCGGCCACCTGATGCGGGCGCAGAACGACGGTATCATGGTCGGCGCCGGTACCGTGGCCGCGGACGACCCGGACCTGACCTGCCGCCTGCCGGGCCTGGGCAACCGCTCGCCGGTGCGCATAGTGGCAGATGGCCGGCTGCGCACGCCCTTGACCTCGAAGCTGGTTCAAAAGGCCGACAAGTTCCTGACCTGGATTATCGCCATGCCGGGGGCCGAGCCGTCGCGGCTAGAGGCTCTTGCGCAAGCAGGCGTCGAGGTCATCGAAGTGTCGCCCGACGACACCGGCAACCCGGATCTCATCGCCGCTTTGAAAATGCTGGGCGAACGCGGCATGACCAGCCTCCTGGTGGAGGGCGGCAGCCGCCTTGCCAGTTCGTTGCTCCTGGCCGGGTTGGTGGACCGTATCGCCTGGTTTCGGGCGCCCCGGGTCATGGGTGGCGAAGGCGTGCCGGTGGTGGCGGCGCTCGGTTTGGACAATCTGGGCGACGCCCCTGACTTCAAGCGGGTTGATGTCACGACCATCGGCGACGATATACTGGAAACCTACGTCATTCGGGTTTAAAAACAGGGCCTAAAGCACGGGCCGGAGACGACTTTCATGTTTACAGGCATCATTACGGACTTGGGCAGGGTGCGCGCCATCGAGGCGCGGGGCGATAGCCGTTTCGTTATCGAAACATCCTACCCGGCGACGGCACTGGATATAGGCGCCTCTGTCGCCTGTTCCGGCGTTTGCCTGACGGTGGTCGATAAGGGCAGCGCCGAGGACGCCAACGGCGGCACCAGTTGGTTTGCAGTGGACGTCTCGGCGGAGACCCTGTCCTGCACGAATCTTGGGGCTTGGGCGGAGGGCACCAGGGTCAATCTGGAGCGGTCCTTGCGGCTGGGAGATGAAATGGGCGGGCACATTGTCAGCGGCCACGTGGACGGCGTGGCTGAGGTCCAAAGTGTCACGAGCGAAGGCGATTCCAAGGTTTTTGCGTTTTCCGTCCCTCCGGATCTGGCGCGCTACGTGGCCGCCAAAGGCTCCCTGGCCCTCGATGGCGTATCGCTTACGGTCAATGCCGTTGAAGGCGATAGCTTTACGGTCAATATCATCCCCCACACCCAGCAGGTCACCAGTTTCGCCGACCTCAAGCCCGGCGGCAAAGTCAATCTGGAGGTCGATCTCTTGGCCCGTTACGTCGCGCGTTTGACAGAGGGGAATTGACCGTGGCCGATCGCGAATTTCTCTCTCCCATCGAGGAGATTATCGAAGATGCCCGAAACGGGCGCATGTTCGTGCTGCTCGACCACGAAGACCGCGAAAACGAGGGCGACCTTGTGATACCGGCGCAAATGGCGGGTCCGGACGCCGTCAACTTCATGGCGACCCACGGCCGTGGTTTGATCTGCCTCTCGTTGACCCGTGAGCGTGTCGATCATTTGGGTCTGCAGCTCATGAACTCGGAAAACAAATCAAGGCTGGAGACGGCGTTTACCGTGTCCATCGAGGCTGCGGACGGCGTGACCACTGGAATTTCCGCTTCCGACCGGGCGCGCACCATCAGCTTTGCCATCGACCCGACAAATGGGCCGGACGACATCTGCACTCCCGGGCACGTGTTTCCCTTGGTGGCGCGGGACGGCGGCGTGCTTGTGCGCTCGGGCCACACCGAGGCGGCGATCGACGTGGCGCGGCTTGCGGGGCTCAACCCCTCCGGCGTGATCTGCGAAATCATGAACGATGACGGCACCATGGCGCGTTTGCCGGAGCTGGTGAAATTCGCCCAGTTTCATGGCCTCAAAGTGGCGACAATCTCCGATCTCATTGCCTACCGCCTGAAGAACGATAGCCTGATCGAACGCGTGACCTCGGCCTCGGTCAACAGCGAGTTGGGCGGCGAGTTCGAAATGGTGGTCTTCAAGAACCGTGTTGAGCACCTGGAATACGTGGCCTTCGTCAAGGGCGAGATCACCGAGAAGGATGTCGTGTTGGTGCGCATGCATTCATTGTCAATTTTTGAAGATGTCTTGGGTGGCGAGCCGGGCGCCGTGCCGAAACTGCGCGCCGCCGTCAAGGCCATTGGCGAAGCGGGAAAAGGCGTCATCGTCGTTATCAGGACCAGGCAATTGGATTGGGCCTCCACACAGATCAAGCAGCACATGGGAGAGGCCCAGGCCAAGGCGACCGAGGAAATGCCGGAGCTTCGCCAGTACGGGATCGGTGCGCAGATTCTTTTGGACCTGGGCGTGCGTAATATGGTTTTGCTGTCGAATACCGAGCGGAACATTGTCGGGCTCGGTGGCTATGGCCTCAAGGTTGTCGGCCAGCAGCGGCTTGACGAGTAAGGGAACGGCGGTAAATGACCGAAGCGCCACATTTGATGATCGTCGAGGCGCGATTCTACGAGGATGTCGCCGATGAATTGGTGGCCGGCGCGATCGAAGCGATCGAGGCTGCCGGTGGAACCTATCACCGTTACTCTGTCCCCGGCGCCTTCGAAATTCCCTCGGCAATAAATTATGCTATCCGCGCCATGGGTGTGCGTGGTGGCCGCCGCCGTTATGAGGGCTACGTAGCCTTGGGTTGCGTTATTCGGGGCGAGACCAGCCATTATGATTACGTCTGTGGCGAAAGCGCCAGAGGGCTGCAGGACTTGGCGCTGCAGTACGCCATCGCCCTTGGCTATGGAATTCTGACGGTGGAAAACCGCGAACAGGCCTGGGCCCGGGCGGCACGGGATCAGGGCAACAAGGGCGGCGTGGCGGCCCGGGCGGCGCTCGACATGATCGCCCTCAAGCACGAATTCGGCTTGCTGCCGCGATGACTGATCCGCGCAGTGCCGCGCGCCTCGCTGCGGTGCAGGCGCTTTACCAGATTGAACGAACCGGCCAGGATATCGAAGCCGTCATTGGTGAATATCTGGTGCACCGGCTGGGCGCCGAATTGGATGGCGACCTCTATGCGGAGGCCGACGAAGTTTTGTTCGCGGATATTGTGCGCGGTGTGCAGCCAAGCTTGCCCGAGCTTGACGGCGTAATCTCCGGTAGCCTGGACGAGGGCTGGCCGCTTGAGCGTTTGACCAGTATCCTTCGGGCGCTCTTGCGGGCCGCCACTTACGAGCTTAGCGTTAGCCGGGATGTACCGGTCAAGGTCATCATCAACGAGTACGTCGACATGGCGCACGCCTTCTACGGGGGTGACGAGCCGGGCTTCGCCAACGGCGTTCTTGATACCTTGGCGAAAAAGCTGCGGAACTGATTACGGAGAAGAGCGATGTCGGAGGATGGAACGGGCAGCCCGGGCGAATTCGAGATTATCGCTGAAATTTTCGCGCCTCTGGCCGGGAATTTCCCAGGCGCCTTTGAGCTTACCGACGACGCCGCGTTGCTGGAGCCGCCACCCGGCCAGGATCTGGTGCTGACCAAGGACATGCTGGCTGAGGGCGTGCATTTCCTGCCCGATACACCGGCGGACCTGGTGGCGCGGAAACTCATGCGCGTCAATTTGTCGGATTTGGCCGCCATGGGCGCAAAGCCTCTCGGTTATATGCTCGGCATTGCCCTTGCGGCGGAAATTGACACGGACTGGCTGCGGCTTTTTGCCGCCGGGCTGGCGGAAGATCAGGCGGCGTTCGGAATCTCGCTCATGGGCGGCGATACCGTGGCGGCGCCGAATAGCGTCTTTTCGCTGACCGCCGTGGGGCAGGTGGCCAAGGGCCGGGCGTTACGCAGGAAGGGCGCGCGCATCGGCGACCGGCTGTTCGTCAGCGGCAATATTGGCGACGGAATTCTTGGTCTCATGGCCGCGCGTGGCGAACTGGGCTCGCTTGCGGACAATCACCGCCGGGAATTGATGGCGCGCTATCAACTGCCGGATCCACGGCTTGATTTCGGCCAGCGGGTGGCGCCCGTGGCCCGCTCCGGCATCGATGTTTCCGACGGTCTGGTGGCTGATCTCGAGCACATGTGCCGGGCCTCCGGGGTCAGCGCAATTGTTCAGGCTGAGAGCGTTCCCCTTTCGGATGCGGCGCGCGCGGCCTTGGATGCGGACGCCGGCATCAATTTGGCGGCGCTCCTGAGTGGCGGTGATGACTACGAGCTGCTTTTCGCCGTGGGTGAGAATGACGTGGCGCCGGTGCGCGCCCTGGCGCAGTTGAGTGACGTGCGTCTAAGTGAAATCGGCGTCATGGGGGAGGGCGCGGGGGTCCGGGTGCTGGACCGGGATGGTGCCTCTATGCCAATGAAATCAAAAGGATACACGCATCGTTAGGCCAGGCTTTGCGTTCCGGGATCGTTAAGAGCTTTTGGGTAGACTTAGGGTCGGAAAGACTCTAGAGCGAAGGAGATTTGCCTGATGAAGCCAATGATCACGGCACTCGTTGCGGCCACGCTATTGTGGGCCGGGCCGGTACAGGCGGCGGATCAGAATGGGGCCAACGCTAAGAGGCCATACGAACTGCCCGAGGGCAGCGCATTCGTTCACACCGAAGGGATTGCCGCGCCGCTCTACCACAAGAAGCGCCAGACCGCGTACATTCATTACGCTTTCGCGCTTGTGGTTGTCGACGAGGAGAGCGCCACCGCCATGCGCACGAAACGCCCGCGTATTCGCGAGACGATCCTTGATGCCTTGAACCGTTTTTCCTTCGCCCAGCGCCACGCCCCCACCCGCATCAATATACCAAAGCTGAAGGCGGAAATTCTGGCGCGGACACAGAAGCTGTTCGGCAGGAACGTCGTGCTTCGGGTTTTGGTCACCCAGGTCCGCCCGACATAGAGAATTGCCACGGCCTCCTGCTCCCCATCGCCGGAGTGTCAATGGCGCGGCCTCGGCGGGCCCCGGGAAATCGGCCTCGGGTGGGCGATTCAGCGGTTGCGCTTGGGCCTCAACTCTGGCACCTTCCGCGCGACTTTTCAGGGACCGGCGCGCCATTACGGATTCATCCCGTAAGGCCTTGATTTACCGGGCATTTTCATCGTCCAGAGGACTGGGAGTTTAACCATGTCAGCGAGTTTGTGGTACGTGATTGGGTGTGGCGCGGTGGCGCTGTTGTATGGGATTTATGCCAGCCGTTCGGTGCTCTCGGCCGACGCTGGGTCCGCGCGCATGCAGGAAATATCCGGCGCCGTGCAGGAAGGCGCCAGCGCCTACCTCAACCGGCAGTACCGCGCCATCGCCATTGTCGGCATCGTCATTGCCGTCCTGCTTTCATGGCTCTTGGGCGCCAAGGTCGGTGTGGGCTTCATCATTGGCTCGGTTTTATCCGGTGTTGCCGGGTATATCGGCATGAACGTCTCGGTGCGGGCAAACGTGCGCACCGCCCAGGCGGCAAGCGTTAGCCTGGGGTCCGGGCTTGAGTTGGCCTTCAAGGCCGGCGCCGTGACCGGCATGCTGGTGGTTGGCCTCGGCCTACTGTCCGTCGCCGGATATTATGGCTATCTGGTATCCAGCGGCGCCACCGGACGCGATCTTGTGGATCCGTTGGTGGCTCTTGGCTTCGGCGGTTCTCTCATCTCCATTTTTGCGCGGCTTGGTGGCGGCATCTTTACCAAGGGCGCCGACGTCGGCGCCGACCTTGTGGGCAAGGTCGAGGCCGGTATTCCCGAGGACGACCCGCGCAACCCGGCGGTGATTGCCGACAACGTCGGCGACAACGTGGGCGACTGCGCCGGCATGGCCGCCGACCTGTTCGAGACCTACGTGGTGACCATGGTCGCCACCATGTTGCTGGCCTCCATCTATTTCGCCGGGACGGGCAGCTCCACCGCCATGATGTTCTACCCACTGGCCATTGGCGGGGCCTGCATCATCACCTCGGTGATCGGCACGTTCTTCGTCCGCCTTGGCAAATCCCAAAGCATCATGGGCGCGCTTTACAAGGGCTTCCTGGTATCGGCTCTGCTTTCCGCCGTGGCGTTGTGGTTCGTTACCGACGCCGTGATTGGCGTTTCCACTACCTACGCTGCCTTGGGCCAGGAATTCACCGGCAGGGATTTGTTTTACTGCGGTCTCGTTGGCCTCGCCGTGACCGGGCTGCTGATCTGGGTGACGGAATATTACACCTCGACCGAGTATCGCCCGGTGCGCTCCATCGCCGAGGCCTCCAACACCGGTTCGGCCACCAACATCATTCAGGGTCTGGCCATTTCCATGGAAGCAACGACCATTCCGGCGATCATCATCTGCGTGGCCATCGTGACCACTTTCCAGATTGCCGGATTGTTCGGAATTGCCATAGCGGTCACCGCCATGCTGTCGCTGGCGGGAATGGTTGTCGCGCTTGATGCCTACGGCCCGGTTACCGACAACGCCGGCGGCATCGCCGAAATGGCCGAGCTGGACGAAAGCGTGCGCAAGACCACGGACGCGCTCGACGCCGTTGGCAACACCACCAAGGCCGTGACCAAGGGCTACGCCATTGGCTCGGCGGGGCTCGCCGCGCTGGTGCTATTTGCGGCCTACACGGCGGACCTCGACCACCTGATCGCGACCCACCCTGATTTCGCCGGCATGGATGTTAATTTCAGCCTTTCCAATCCTTACGTCATTGTCGGGCTGTTTATCGGTGGCGCCTTGCCGTTCCTGTTTGGCGCCATGGGCATGACCGCAGTCGGCCGTGCCGCCGGTTCCGTGGTTATGGAAGTGCGCCGCCAGTTCAAGGAGATCGACGGCATCATGGAAGGCACCGGCAAGCCGGATTACAGCCGCGCCGTGGACCTGCTGACCAAGGCGGCGATCAAGGAAATGATCGTACCCTCGATGCTGCCGGTTCTAGCCCCGATTGTCGTGTACTACGCCGTCATGTTGGCGGCGGGGCAGGCGGCGGCCTTCTCGGCCCTGGGCGCAATGCTTGTGGGCGTGATTGTCACCGGCCTGTTCGTGGCGCTGTCCATGACGGCGGGCGGCGGGGCCTGGGACAATGCAAAGAAGTTCATCGAAGACGGTAACCATGGCGGCAAGGGCTCGGATGCTCACACAGCGGCCATTACCGGCGACACCGTGGGTGATCCTTATAAGGACACGGCGGGCCCGGCGGTGAACCCGATGATCAAGATCACCAACATCGTGGCGCTGCTGCTATTGGCGGCTCTGCTGCACTAAGGCGGCGGTCCGAAGCAGAAACTGGAAATGGGCCGGTAAAGAACAACGGGGCAAAAGGCCGCCGGACAGAGCCAATATTGTGCAGAAAATGTTCGATACGACAGCGAATATAGAACCGTTCTATCGGGCCGTCCCAAGTTGCCGATTGCCCATCAGCAGTCTCGTGTCCCTCGACCAACTCATCGAAATTAATTTGACCAAGTGAATCTTGGAATATGCGAAGCGCGTCATCCCCTCCATCTACTCCATTTAGGACGGCTCGTTGTCTTCACAGCCCTGGCCTTCATATAGGTGGCGGGTGTGGCGCTCCGCATCAAGCAAATATAGTACAGCGTCCGGCGCATCGCGTGTGACCACGAAATATTCCGAAAATCCCCAATTTCGCAAAGATACCTCGCTCAACATGAGCATATCTTCCAGGCTATCATGATCGAAATCGCCCCGGGCCAAGAGCTTGATCGTCGTGCCGAGCGTATTACCTAACTCTTCATAGGTTAGCTCGATACGGTCCCCTGCCGCTTTGATTGCCTCAAATGAATTTGACGAAGTTCTTTGCCAAAAAAGGTTCAGGGGCACGCGTTGTTTGTTCGCATCAAATGAAATACAGCGAAAGGCGCTCGACATCGGCACATCCAAGAAGGCAGGCAGATAATTCAGTGCGTTTTTGTCCAACACAAAATCGCGCACGAAACTTTTCTTAGCTGGAATGGCCTTGCTTAGCTGTTCCAATGCCTGGCAAAAAACGCCCCAACTGCCTTGCCGATAACTTTCGTTAACTGTCCAGCGCTGCGCTCCCATATAAGTTATGTGGTCGTTCTGTTCCGCGAGATGTTTGTAGGTCGCGCAGTCAAAAATTTCGTAACCGTCTTCTTCAGACTCATTCTTGCGGGCGACCCACTTGCCATGTTGAAGCGGCGTGGTGAGAAGCCTCTCGGCATCTTCCAGTTTTTCAAATGCGTAACCATGTTCAGCGGCGTACTCAATCACCGGCTCCCACCACACCGGGTAAAGGCCTTCGTCTTGCTCATCCGCCGCCAGCGCACTTTGCGCGCACAGAAGCGCGGACAAAAAGATCGCGAGACAATATCTGAAGAAAGTCATCTGAATGAAAAGCAATGGCCGCCCCCGAACAAATTGTCAGTTCGGGCACTATCCTAGATGATTGCGTCCACAATGTGGCGAATGGGATTTGAGAATTTCTCGCCCGTTGCCGGGCGGCGGCCGGGCGCTACTGTTGCTGCTGCTGGCCCTGCTTTTTGTTGAAGCGGCCCATGTTGCCCAGGACCTGCTCGAAGAAGCCGAGCTTCTTGCCCCGGGTCGGGGTCTTGCGCTTGACCAGATCGATGTGGCGGGCTTCTTCAATGCCGTGCTGCTCGATCTCCGACACGTGGCCGGTTTCGTCGAAGGAAATGGCCAAAATCTTCTGGTCGAGGAGCTTCTCCTCGAAAAAGGCGAAGTTTTCCGCCCGCCGGCTGACGTAATACCAGGTGTCGTCGTCAAAGGTCGATACGTTGGTCGGGTTGCCGAGCATTTGGCCGACCGACATCTTGTTGTCGACGCCGACGCGGATTTCCGCCACCAGGTCCGGGTCGGGCACGAAGCCGCGATTGTCGATGGTCGGCGCACAGCCGGTCATCAGGCCGGCGCATATAATGAGAGGCGCGGCATGTCTGGCAAGGGAACGGCGGGTCTTCAGCGTCATGTTCGGCACGGTGTTTTTCTCTTGCGGCGACGGCCCGCAAACGATACTGCGGGGCTGATCACGGAACATGGCATCGGGCGCGGCCCCTGTCAACGGGACCGCACATCCGGCGCGAAGGTTTTGCAGTAGGGCAATGATGTTTAAGCGTTTTTTTGGCTCCAAGCCCCATGCCGAGGCGGCTTCAAGCCTTTACGAGAAGCTTGTCGCCCAGGCCCGCCGGCGGGAATTCTACGCCGCCGCCGGGGTGCCCGATACGCTCGACGGGCGTTTCGACCTGGTGGTGCTGCACGCCTTCTTGGTCATGCACCGGCTGAAGACGGGCGGCGACGACGCCTTGGAGCTCTCCCAGGCCCTTTTCGACCATATGTTCGCCGATCTGGACGGCGCCATTCGAGAAATGGGCGCCGGGGACATCGGCGTGCCGAAAAAGGTCAGACAAATGATCAGCGCCTTCTACGGGCGGGTGACGGCCTACGAGGTGGCCCTGGCGGGCGAGGCGGGGGATTTGGCGGCGGCAGTGTCGCGCAACGTCTACCGGGCCGAGGATGGGGCGGCTGACGGCGCCGTGGCCCTGGCGCGCTACGTGGAGGCCCAGATTGAGGCTCTGGCGGCACAGGAGGAGGCGGCGCTCTTGAGCGGCAAAGTGGAATTCCTCGCCCCCGAGCTGCAATAAGACCCATCGGGCCTTTCCGACCCCTCAAATCATTGACCCGGCCCCGGGCGGGGCTTATGTTGCGCGCCTTCTTCAAAATGGATGGCGAGCGGAACCTGTAACAAGATGAAATCAGGGCAGGAAAATAGCGGGGCTTTCAGCCGCCGGGTGGGCCTGGAGACCATGGGCCCGGGCGATCTGAAGTTGCCTTTCGAGGCCGATGAGATTGAGCGCAAGGCAATTGCCGAGGCCCTTGATTTGCTCGATCTAAAGGCGTTTGGCGGGGCCGCGCGGCTGACGGCGATTTCGGGCGGTGGAGCTTGCCTTGAAGCGGATTTTGCCGCTGATGTCGTGCAGTCCTGTGTCGTCACCCTGGAGCCTGTGCCGAGCCATATAGAGCACGCCTTTAGCAGGGTCTATTTGCCCGCCTCGGCCGTTCCCGCCGAGGATTTGGAGGTCGAGATCGACCCGGCGGTTGAGGACCCACCGGAGGCCCTGGAGGGCGATGAGCTGGATGTCGGGGCGGCGGTGCTTGAGCAACTGGTTCTGCTCCTGAATCCCTATCCCAGACAGCCGAACGTCAGTCTCGCGGATTTTGGCCTGGCCGGCGAAAATGGCGAAAATTCTATTGAAAACAGCGACTTGAGAGAAGGTGGCAAGGCCAGCCCCTTTGCTATATTAAAGAAACTCAAAGACGAGGCTTGAGTCCGCGCGGGGATTGGGTATTTTCCAGCCGTTGCGGCCCGTTGAGGCCCATGGAAGCGAGATAAAGACTATGGCGGTACCAAGAAAGAAAGTGTCCAAATCGCGGCGGAATATACGCCGCAGTCACGACTCCCTCAAGGCGACGACCAGTAACGAGTGCCCCAATTGTGGGGAACTGCGGCGCCCTCATCACGTTTGCAGTGCTTGCGGTTACTACGCCGAGCGTGAGGTCGTAGACGTAACCGGCGCCGTGTAAACGGCGCCATTTTCTTTACAACCGGATAACCGGCGTGACAGACAATCTGACGATTGCACTGGACGGCATGGGGGGCGATCACGCCCCGGCGTCGGTTATTGCGGGCGCCGCGCAGACGGCTCGGGCGAGTGGCAAGGTTCGTTTCATCATCTTCGGTGATGAAGCCGTGTTGGCGCCCCTGATAGAGCAGGAGGCCGCGCTCGAGGGCCGCTGCGAGGTGCGGCATACCGATCAAGTCGTCAGTGACGCGGACAAGCCCGGGCAGGCTCTTCGCCGTGGCCAGGACTCCAGCATGGGCCTGGCCATTCAGGCGGTGCGGTCGGGCGAGGCCCTGGCCGCGGTGTCCGGTGGCAATACCGGCGCGCTCATGGCCATGTCCAAGTTCATGTTGCGGACCTTGCCGGGGATCGATCGACCGGCGCTGTGTTCCCGCTTTCCCACGGTGGACGGATACACGGTGCTTCTCGACCTTGGCGCCAACGTCGAGGCCGACGAAAACAACCTCGTGCAGTTTGCCGTCATGGGGGCGGAATACGCCCGGGCAACCCTGAATTTGAAGCGGCCCACGGTTGGCCTGCTGAATGTTGGCGTCGAGGAACTCAAAGGCGTCGGCGCGCTCCGCGCCGCCGGTGAAAAACTCAAGACGCTTTCGGCGCCCATGGAATTTATCGGTTTTGTCGAGGGCAACGACATTACCGGTGGCGGTGCGGACGTTATCGTCACCGATGGATTTACCGGCAACGTGGCGCTCAAGACGGCGGAAGGCACGGCGAAGATGTTCGCCAGCTACCTCGGGGATGCCTTCAGGCGCTCCCTATGGACGCGCCTTGGCTATCTGTTGACCCGCCGGCCTCTCCTGTCCCTGCGCGACCGCATGGACCCGCGCGACTACAACGGCGGAGTATTTATCGGCCTCAATGGTCTGGTGGTCAAAAGCCACGGCGGCAGCGACGGCCGGGGCTTTGCCTGCGCCATCGACATGGCGCTTGATATGGCCGGTGTAGATCTTTGCGCGCGCATCGCCGATGATTTCGACGTTTTTGCCAAGGCCGAGAACGGCAATGGGGGGCCTGAACAAGGCGACGACCGGCAGGAAGTGGCTCGGTGAGTGTTGTTCGTTCCGTTTTGAGCGGCAGTGGCGCTTATTTACCTGAAAAGGTACTGACCAACGATGATCTGGCGAAGATCCTCGATACGGACGATGAATGGATCGTCGCCCGCTCGGGCATCCGTAAACGCCACATTGCCGCCGATGGTCAACTAACCTCCGATCTGGCCATCAAGGCCGCCGAAAGGGCGCTTGAGGACGCTGGATGCGGGGCCGACGAGGTCGATCTGATCGTACTTGCCACGGCAACGCCGGACGATACCTTTCCGGCCTCCGCGACCAAGGTGCAACTGGGTTTGGGTATGACCGGCGGCGCCGCCTTTGACGTGCAGGCCGTGTGTTCGGGCTTCGTCTTCGCTCTGGCGGTCGCCGACAACTTCATCAAGGCCGGGCAGGCGAAACGGACTCTGGTTATCGGCGCGGAGACGTTTTCGCGTATTCTCGACTGGGAAGACCGCACCACCTGTGTCCTGTTCGGCGACGGGGCGGGCGCCGTGGTGCTGGAGGCCGGCGAGGGCGAGGGCACTACCGATGATCGGGGTATCCTGGGCACCAAGATTCATTCCGATGGCCGTCACCATGATCTGCTTTACGTGGATGGCGGCCCGTCTTCATCCAAGCAAGTGGGGAACTTGCGCATGCAGGGCCGTGAGGTCTTTCGCCATGCCGTCAAGAATCTGGCCGAGGTCGTGGGTGAGACCCTCGAAGACGTGGGCTTGACTCCGGAGGACCTGGACTGGCTGGTGCCCCATCAGGCGAACAAGCGCATCCTCGACAGTACGGCGAAGAAATTGGGCCTTTCGCCGGAGGGCATGATCGTGACCGTGGACGAACACGCGAACACTTCGGCCGCGTCGGTGCCCCTGGCCTTGGACCAGGGCCGAAGGGACGGGCGAATCCAAGAGGGGCAGTTGGTCCTCATGGAGGCCATGGGCGGTGGATTCGCCTGGGGCGCCTGTCTGGTTCGCATGTAAGACTGGTGCATTAGCCCCCGGAATCCGGCCTTTAATTGACTTAAACAACGACTCGCATCTTATTGATATTGACGGCTTTCCCGGCTTTGGCTACCCTCGTAGCCGAGCTTTAGAGCGGGAGTTGTCATGGCGAAAACAGTCACACGCGCGAATTTAACCGAGGCTGTCTATCAGGAAGTCGGCCTGTCCCGAAATGAATCCGCCCAGTTGGTTGAATCGGTATTGTTGGAAATCTCCGGCAGCCTGGTTACCGGCGACAGCGTCAAGGTTTCGTCTTTCGGCTCCTTCGCCGTTCGCGATAAGCGGGCGCGCATCGGACGCAACCCGAAGACGGGCGAGGAAGTGCCGATCAAGCCTCGGCGGGTGCTGGTATTCCGTCCTTCCCATGTCTTGAAGGAGCGGATCAACAACGCCCTTACCGGGCGCCCGGCGGAAGCATAGGCGGCGGAAGTTACATTCATGGCGATTGAAGGGGAGGCCCAGGTTCAGGATCAGGGCCGCAATGGCGGTAAGTCGCCCCAGGCGTTCCGGACCATTAGCGAGGTCGCGGGCAGCCTCGACGTGCCCCAGCACGTGCTGCGCTTCTGGGAAAGCAAGTTCAATCAGATCAAGCCCCTGAAGCGGGGCGGCGGGCGGCGCTACTACCGGCCCGAGGATGTCACCCTGTTGCGGGGCATCCGCAACCTCCTCTATCGGGACGGCTATACCATCCGCGGCGTGCAAAAGGTTCTGCGGGAGGTGGGTGTCAAGTCGGTGATCGATGTTGGCCGTGACGCCGAGGATAGCGGACGCAAGGCTAATCTGAGTCTGGGTGGCAGCCGGAGCCAGGATATCGCCATTCCGGCAAGCCCGGCGGAGGGCGGCGGCGATTCCGCAAACCCGGCGGAAAAGCGCGCGAAACTGCGCAGCGTTCTCGGCGAGTTGCGGGAAATTCAGGAAATACTGAAGAAACACGCCTAGCCGTCATTTGAGGCCCATTGGTGGCGCTCGACAACCTCGGCAGATCACGCTATATCCCGCTTATTCGGAGCGTGGCGCAGTCTGGTAGCGCACTACACTGGGGGTGTAGGGGTCGTAGGTTCAAATCCTATCGCTCCGACCAAAGTTGAGGGCCGGTCCACAAGGGCTGGCCCTTTCTTCCTTTAATCAACGACCGCCGAGTGCGCCAGATCCGACAGGCGCTGCCAGCGCGCCCAGCTTCTGGTCTCCTCGATAAGGCCCGCGGTCAGGCAGACAAAGGTCAACTCACGTCCGGGATCGACCCAAAACACGGTTGAGCCGGCGCCGGCGTTGCCGAAGGCGCCCGGCGTGGCCAAAGTGCCGCAAAACGATTGGTGAATTCCCTCGCCGCGCAGGAAAAAGCCGAGTCCGCTGTTGGCAGGCGCATCGGCCCAGCCCTTCATTTCACGGGCAAAGGCCCAGACCCGGCCCGGCTCGTCTCCGCTGTGGCTGGTCGCCGCAAAGCCGACCATGGCCGGCGAAAGAATGCGCGCGCCATCCAATTCGCCGCCGCGCCTCAGCATCTCGGCGAAGCGGTGCATGTCGCCGGCGGTGGCGTAGATGCTTGCCGCCGGCATTTCCGATTCGTTGTCGTAGACCTCGTTCATGGCTTCGAGAAGGTCCGAGGAAAGCACGTTGTCGTCCTGGTCGCGCACCACGATCGGCACCCGCCGGTCCCTGAGGTTATCCTGCATGCCGAGGCACGAGCTGGTCATGGCCAGGGGCGTGAAGAGTTCGTCCTGGAGTATCTTTCTGAAGGGGCGGCTGCCGCCGTCAATCCGGCGCACGATCTCGGCAAGAATATAATGGGCGGCGACGATGCTGTAGCTGACTTCGCCGAAGGGTCCCTCGAGCGGCATGGCGCAGATGGCCGCCACGGCGGCTTCCAGATTACCGAGCTCGGAGGGGGGCAGGGGCGGAAACGCCGAAGGCATGCCACCGGTGTGTGACAACAGTTGCGCTATCGTGATGCGCTGTTTGCCGAGGATACCGAATTCCGGAATGATCTCCGCCACCGGCGTGGTCAACATGAAATCACCACGGTCGGCCCGTGCCAGCACGGAGACGGCAGTCACCGATTTGCTTACCGACATGACCGGATAGACATCGTCGAGACGGGCGGCGCGGCCGTTCGCGAGGTCACTGAGGCCAATGGCCTCATCAAGCACGATCTGACCACGGCGAGCCACCACGACGGCGGCGCCTATGGCTACGGCTCGATCTTTACCCTGGCGGAGACCGGCGACCCGGCGCTGGAAAAGGCGCGCGCCTGGATCGGCCCGGCCCTGAACACGCCGCTGGCCCAGGTGGAAGGCAGCTCCGATTCCATCCCCTTCTTTCCCCTGTCCCAGGGCTACATGCAGACCGGCTATATCCGCGCGCTGCCCCACGCAGAGGTCACGCCCATCGGGCTGGAGTTCGGCAGCCTGAACGAGGAGCGGACCCTGGTGATCGGCCAGGTATTGCGCGGCCTTGGCGGAATGTGAGCGAAACGAACGGGAGGTCGATCTAAATGGTACTGAGACAGGCCAGTGCATTGTTTCTTGTTTTCACGGTTCTGACGACATGGAGCGCGGATTCAACTCGCGCCGATGAGATCGATCGCGTATCCCGGTTCGGAGAATATCGTGGCTATTCCACGCCCTCCTACGACGGCCGTAATCTGACGTCCCTGTACGTCACAGTGAGGGATGGCACGAAACTCGCCGTTGATATCGTGCGGCCAACGAGGAACGGCAAGGTGGAGAACAAGCCGCTGCCGGTCGTCTGGACGCTTACGCGCTATCACCGGGACAAGGTTGGCAACAACCCGATCGAGGATTGGATTGAGCGTTTTTCCTTGTACGGTTATGTCGTTGCAACCGTTGACGTTCGGGGAAGCGGTGCCTCTTACGGCTCGCGGCAGGGGTGGTTCGCCCCTGAAGAAGCCCGTGACGCCTACGACATTACGGAATGGTTAGCCGCGCGGCCTTGGTCCGATGGCAACATTGGCATGTTCGGCCGGTCCTACCTTGGCATGACGCAGTTCTTCGCGGCCAGCCAGGCACCACCCCATCTGAAGGCCATCTTTCCGGAAATGGTCGCTTTTGATCTGTACGACAGTGATTACCCGGGCGGCATATACGGCGCAACCGGTCGCGCTTGGTTCAATCTCTTTATCAAGATGGGCGATTTCTCCATGCCTTTTCAGGGGTTTCGTGGCTCGCCCGCTCGCCCGGTCGACGCGGATTCCGATGGATCCCTGCTTCAGGGCGCCATCCGCGAACACTTCTGGAACTGGGACGTTTTCACAATGTCCTCTCAGCTTCCTTACCGAAATAGCCGCGACCCCTTCAGTAACACGATGATTCACCGGGAACGGTCGCTGGGTACTTATGCCAAGCAGATCGAAAGCGCCGGTATCCCCGTATACTTGGTGGGCGGGTGGTTCGACATTGCGGCCACGGACGCCATTAAATGGTTCAAGAACCATCGGGATACAAAGAAGGTCGTGATTGGGCCCTGGCGCCATGTGGAGGTGTTCGCGATTGATCTGCTGGTCGAGCACTTGCGCTGGTTCGATTTCTGGCTCAAGGGCATAGACAACGGAATCATGGAGGAGCCACCGCTTCGCTACTGGACCTTGGGAGCACCAGCCGGGAAGCAGTGGCGCACTGCCCGAGACTGGCCGCCGCCCGGTCAAGAACGTGTTGATTTCTATTTCGCATCCGGCCGGTCGGGCAGCATTGACTCGACAAATGATGGGATGTTGCGGCGGGTGGTCCCTAAGTCTGGGCACGGAAAGGACGAATACGTCGTCGATTACAGCACTGCTTCCGGCGGGGAAAGCAGATGGCAGGGCGGCCCAATGAACATGGGTAGAAGCTGCACATTCGAGGAGTGCGGGGTTACCGGCGCCTATCCCGATAGGGCGCAGAGAGACGCTAAGGGCCTGACCTTCACTACCCCGCCGCTGGAGGCGGACATTGAGGTGACCGGCCACGCCGTTGCACATCTTTGGGTCACGTCGAGCGCCAAGGACGGGGATTTCTTTGTCTACCTGGAAGAAGTACTCCCGGATGGCCGGTCGGTGTTCCTAAGCGATGGTATGCTGCGCGCCTCACACCGCGCGATCCACAAGCCGCCGCACGATTTTTTTGGTCTGCCCTGGCATCGCAGTTACGAGGAGGATGTGGCGGAACTGCCGGACGAGCCGGTTGAACTTGCCATAGTCCTTCAACCTACGTCGAATATCTTTGAGGCGGGGCATCGTATACGGGTGACGATCACGGGCGCCGACTGGGACAAGTTCTTTACACCGAGATTGCCCGAGGCGCCTACGGTGACCGTGTACCGCAATGGTCGCCACGCTTCGCGCATTACTTTGCCGTTCATTCCGAATAGCAAGTAGTGGCTGTCGCGCTTCTCATAACTGTGGTCACGCGCGCCGCCGACGCCCGATTGGCGGCAAGATAGATTGGTGAAAGTATCCGGTTATTCCGGAGATATATTAATAATATCAATGACTTAGATACATTCCATCACGGACGGACTCATAACCTATTGTAATTACTAGCTTTTTACCGAAAAACAGGCAAATTACGAAACGAACCCAATTGGCATGCCAGCCCTTGGTGGCCAAGGGTTTGCTGCGGATTTTTTTGCCGGTTGAGGGGTCGGAAAAAGTGGCGGGGGATCTGGGCTGCCAGGCTCTCCACCGTGTCCGTAATTTCGAAGGCTACTTCAGGCCCCGAATTATCAGGCTCGGCCCAGAAATTTCCGTGTCCGTATCTGGGCGACGTGATATTACCCACTCACGCCGGACAAGGGCCGGGACATTCAGGACAGAGGACTTCATTAATGGCTGACACGGTTAGTAGTATTCTATTGAAAATATTGAAGAAGCACGGCATCCAGAACATTTTTTGCCTGCCGGCGGCGCAGCTCGGCATGGTCATGGATGGCGCCTCGAAGGATCCCTATTTCAATTATGTCACGACCCGTCATGAAGAGGCAGCGGGCCATATGGCCCATGCCGTTGGCAAACTGACGGATTCCATGGCCGTCTGCTTTGGCACCGTCGGGCCGGGCGCCACCAATATGGTACCCGGTGTGGCGGCGGCCTGGGCCGATAACGTCCCGTTGCTCGTGCTGACCGCAAACAATCCCTCGCGGTCGATCGACCCGGGTAGAGACCTCCTGCAGCAGGCGGACCATATCTCGCTCTATAAATCGATCACCAAGTGGAGCGCTAGCATCAGGTACCCGGAACGCGCGGCGGAGCTTATCGAGCGCGCTATTCACATTGCCCGCTCGGGCCGGCCCGGGCCGGTACACCTGGATATTCCGGTCGATATCGGGGTTGCCGCCTGCGAGCATGATCTGGACAGTATTCCGTCGATCGAGCGCATTCGGCCGGTTCCAAATTCACGGGACATGGAGAAGGTCGTCGAGCTCGTGACCAACGCCTCGCGGCCGGTGCTGATCGCCGGTGGTGGCGTCGCCCGTTCCGACGGCGTTGAGGAATTCCGCGCCCTGATGGACATCACGCGTTTCCCTGCCACGGCAACCGTGAACGGCCGCGGGATCGTGCCCAAGGACTACGAGGCCTTTGTCGGCTGTGGCGGCATCCTGGCCGGCAATGGCGCGGTCAAGGCGCTTCAGGAAGCCGATGTTATCCTCTCGGTGGGCTGCAAGTTCTCAAGCTGGATGGCCGTTAACAAGCCGCCGCTCTATCCAGCGCTCAAAGACCAGAAAATCATTCAGGTAGATACCGACTACGAGACCATCGGCAAGACCGTGCCGCTGGAGATGGGGCTGCTTGCCGATGCGCGGGAGTTTCTGGACCTTTTGAACGGCGCCCTCAAAGGCAAGACGTTCAAGGCTGATCAGGGCTGGATAGCGGAGGTTGTCACCGCGCGCGAGGAATATGTCGGGGAAATCAACGCCATCGCCGATCAGATGGTCACGGCCGGCACCAATATTCTCAACGAGGCCGCCGCCGCACGGGAAATTTCCCGCCTGATACCGGAAGACGCAATTATTGTCTTCGATGGTGGCCAGACCATGGAATGGACCAACAGCTTTATTCACCCGTCGCATCCAAGAAACTATCTCTTTGGGCCGGGGATGGGGCACCTGGGCATGGGCACACCGTTTGCCAACGCCGCCAAGCTCCTGAACCCGGATCGAACCGTGGTCCTGGTTACCGGTGACGGGGCCATGGGCTGCACGGCTCAGGAGCTTGAGACCGCCGCCCGCTGCGGGCTTAACATTATTGTCGTCGTCTTTAACGATTCATGCTGGGGCATGTATCGGCCGTTCGGCGAAATGCTGTTTGAGAACCCGAAGTTCGGCATGAAGCTGACCGACGTTAATTTTGCCAAGCTGGCCGAGAGTTACGGCTGTATCGGTGAGGCGGTCACCCTCGACGGGCTGGCCGATGCCTTCAAGCGCGCCGCCGAGGCCAAGCGTCCCGTGGTGCTGGATCTGCAGGTGGATTTCACGCCCCATCCCATGGATTTCTTCTGGCCTGAGGTTGTCTTTGAAAGGGTGCAGTTCTCGCCTGTCACCGTCGAGTGACGGCGGTGCCGTTTGGGGAACGGTTCATTTCGTTGGAAAAAAGTGGTGGAGGGCCTGGGGTTCCAGGCTCTCCACCGTGTCCGTTACTTGGGAGGCTGCTGCAGGGTTTCAGTAACGGACGGAACGACCATTTACATAGACCGGGCGGTCAAAGTGGCGGCATTGGCGAAAGTGAAAACCGAAGCCGGTGAGGATTTCTTGTAATAGCGTGGTGATGAACATCTTCTTGTCTTTCCCTAGTAACCGTTCTCTTGTTTGGGCTTTTGCGCCTCGTTGATGAGAAGAGTGTGCCGCAGAGGCCGGGTTTGGGATGTGTCGATGGTCACGCCCGCAGACGCGGGGACGGCATAACGGCCCCTCATGTGACGGTGGTCACCGGATTCCAGTGAACTAGGGCTGTTTTTGGCTAAATTTGGCCGATTTTGGCGGTCTGGATTCGGATGTGGCGCCCGTGGTTGCATTGCCCGGTCAAAGGGGATAGTTGAACAACAGCCTCGGCGCTCCACGCAGATACGGGTATCGGCATGTCAAAGACCTCGGAACGCATGACTTTGGCGCTTTCCAGCGTCGGTCATGCCTATTCCCATCTTTTCATGCTGATCTACGCCACCGTGGTTCTGGTGTTGGAGCATGAATTCGCCATGCCTTATGCCGACCTTGCCTGGCTGGCGCTGCCGGGTTTCGTGATCTTCGGGCTGGGTTCGCTGCCCGCCGGCTGGCTTGGCGATCATTGGAGTAACACCGGCATGATGACGGTCTACTTCTTCGGGCTCGGGGCGGCCTCCATTTTAACCGGCACGGTGGACACACCCATGGGGTTGCTGCTGGGGCTCGGCCTCATGGGCTTGTTCGCCTCGATCTATCATCCCGTGGGCATTCCGTTGATCGTCAAAAACGCCCAGAACGTTGGCCGGGCTCTTGGCTTCAACGGTGTCTTCGGGAGCGGTGGTACTGCGGCGGCGGCGATCACCGCCGGGTTTCTTGCCGATCAGTTTGGCTGGCGCTCCGCATTTATTGTTCCCGGTGTGATTTGCCTGGCCACCGGCTTGATCTTTGTCGCCGCCGTACGGCGCGGTCTCGTGCATGAGGCGGAGGCCGACGCCTCCGGTCCGCTGCCCGCCGCCAGCGCCGCCGACCGCAAGCGTGTCTTCACGGTGCTGGTCGTGACGGTGCTGTGCACCGGATTGATTTATCACAGCCTGTCGGTGGGGCTGCCGAAGATTTTCAGCGAGCGGCTGCCGGACCTGGCAGGCGAGGGGGCCCTTGGCGCCGGTATGCTGGTGTCGCTCGTCTACGCCATTTCGGCTCTGGGCCAGATCATCGGTGGGGAGTTGTCCGACCGCTATCCCATCAAGTGGGTCTATTTCGGCACTTACTTCCTGCAGGTTCCGGCCATGGTGGTTGCTTTCACCTCGCACAGCCCAGTGCTGGTGGTCGCTGTGGCGCTCATGGTGAGCTCGGGGCTGGCATCACAGCCGGCGGAGAACACGCTGCTCGCGCGCTTTACGCCGCCGAAATGGCGTGGCCGGGCGTTTGGTTTCAAATTTGTCCTGGCCTTGGGGGTGTCGTCCGTGGGCGTGGCAATGGTGCCCATGGTGCACGGCATGACCGGCTCGCTCGACTTCCTTTTTGTCTTGCTGATCGGCTTTGCGGTTGTTGCCGCATTTGCCGCGCTGGGCATTCCCAATACCCCGGCTCCAAAGCAAGAAATAACGGCGGCAGAATAGGCGCCGGCGACCTAGCTCTCTAGTCGTCGCGCCAAGTGGGCTCGCGCTTGTCGAGGAAGGCGTCCATGCCCTCGCGCCCGTCGCCGCTTAACATAAAGTCGACCATGACCTTGCCGGTGTAGGCGTAGGCTTCCGCCAGTTCCATATCCAACTGATGATAGAAGGCGCGCTTGCCGGCGGCGATCGACGGGGCCGAGCGCCCGGCGATACCCGTGGCCAGGGCGTCGACTTCCTGGTCCAGTTGATCCAAGGGCACGGCGCGGTTGATAAGCCCCATGGCCACGGCGGCGCCCGCGTCGGCCATTTCGCCGGTGAGCAGCAATTCCATGGCCTGTTTGCACCCGACGGTGCGGCTCAAGGCCACCATGGGCGTGAAACAGAAGGAGCCGAGATTGACCCCCGGCGTGGCAAAGTGCGCGCCCTCGGCGGCGATGGCCATGTCGCAACTGGCCACAAGCTGGCAACCGGCGGCGGTGGCCGTGGCGTGGACCTTGGCGATCACCGGCTGGGGCAGGTCGACGATGGACTGCATCATGCTGCTGCACAGCGAAAAGGTGCGCTCGTAAAACTCGGTATCCCGATTGGCGCGCAGTTGCTTGAGGTCATGACCGGCGCAAAAGGCCGGACCCTTGCCCGCGAGAACTACCACGTGAATGGAACGGTCGGCGGCGATGGCGTTCAGCTCCGCCTTCAGTGCGCCCAGCATCTCCAGCGACAGAGCGTTGCGGGCCTGGGGCCTGTTCAACGTGAGCGTGGCCACGGCACCCGCGTCTTGGCGCAGCAAAATCGCGTCGTTTGGAACTTCGGCCTCGGCTGGGGCTTGAGACATGACTTTTGATCTCTCCTTTTGCCCGGCCATCTTAGCCGCCAACGGTCAAGCAGGGTAGGGGTTGGGGAGTGCCGCCCGGCAACTCAGAATACAATAGTACCGCAATTGTAACTAGCTGAAATTCAACACTTTTCGGCAGTTGACTTCACATTTTTCTGTGGCATACTCCGGCGCCTTGAGCGGCCTGGATGGCGGGAATTCCGCCTTTCGCCGCTCCCCAAGCAGAAGAACAGTCAGGCGGCAGGAAATGACCAGTAAAACCTATAACGCGACACCGGCGGATATCGAAAAGAAGTGGGTGCTGATCGATGCCGAGGATTTGGTCGTCGGCAGGCTGGCGGCCATTGTTGTCACCCGCCTGCGCGGCAAGCACAAGCCCAGCTACACGCCCAATATGGATTGCGGTGATAACGTCATCATCATCAACGCCGGAAAGATTGCGCTCACCGGCAATAAGCGGGATGGCAAGATCTATTACCGGCATACCGGTTATCCCGGTGGCATCAAAAGCCGTACGGCAGGAGAAATCCTCGAAGGCAATCACCCGGAGAGGGTCGTCCTGAAGGCCGTGCAGCGTATGTTGCCCAAGGGCCCTCTTGGACGGGCGCAGTATTCCAACCTGCGCGTCTACAGCGGCGCCGAGCACCCCCACGAACCGCAGAAGCCGGAAGTTCTGGACGTTGCGGCTATGAATACGAAGAACAAGAGGAGCGCCTAACATGGCTGAGGAAAAGAAGACACTCGAAGACCTGAAAGCCATGACCGAAGAAGCCGCTGCGGCGGCCGAGGCGCCGGCGGTGGAAGAAGAAGCGGAAGCCGCCGAAACGGAGGTAGTCCCGGAGGCCCCGGCGACTGCCGCGGTGGAAGAGGTCAAGCCGCAGATCGATGACCTAGGCCGCTCTTACGCCACGGGCAAAAGAAAGGACGCCGTCGCCCGGGTTTGGCTCAAGCCGGGTGCCGGACGTATCATGGTGAACGGGCGCGAGTTAGAGACCTATTTCGCGCGGCCGACCTTGCGCATGATCCTCAATCAGCCATTCGTCGCCGCCAGCCGCACCGGGCAATACGATGTGACCTGCACCGTCAAGGGCGGCGGTCTCTCCGGGCAAGCCGGAGCCGTGCGCCATGGCATCAGCAAGGCCCTGACCTTCTACGAGCCGGAATTACGCCCAGTGTTAAAAAAGGGTGGTTTCCTGACCCGCGACGCCCGTGTCGTGGAGCGGAAGAAATACGGCCGGGCCAAAGCGCGCCGCAGCTTCCAGTTCTCGAAACGCTAGTAATCGGCGCCGAGGTGAACTAGCGTCGTTCGGCCAACAATTGCCCTTCCGTGTGCCGGCAAATAGCACGGCTGAAGGGCAAGAAACGCTTGTCGAGGGGGCGGAAATCACGGGAGTTGGTTCGCAGCACTGCCCGTGAATCTTCGCCTTATGGCGGAGAAGCATGAACCACGACAATTCTTCCAAGGCGAAAGCAAACAAAAGCATGGGTTCCGTGCCGGGACGGCCGGAGCCTTTGGACGGCGGCCCGCCGCCATGGCTTGTCCTCGCCGCGCTCTCTTTTTCCGCCTTCGTATTCCTGCTGGATGTAAATTTGCCCCTTGGTGTTGCTGGTGGCGTGCCTTATGTGGCGCTTGTCCTAGCTGGCATCTGGTTTGAAAAACCCCGGTACATATATTTCTTGGCCGTTCTCGGCTCAGTGCTAACGTTGATCGGCTATTGGGTGTCCCCAACCGGTGGCGTTCCCTGGGTGGTTCTTGCCAACCGCGGACTGGCGCTCTTCGCCATTTGGGTAACTGCCTTCCTAATCGCCTCGCGACTGCGCGCCGAACTTGCCCAGCGGAAATCCGAGGAAAGGACCAGGCTGATTTTGAATGCCGCCGGGGAGGGTGTGTACGGCGTCGACATTGAAGGCGGAATCACCTTCATCAACGCCGCAGCCGCCGAAATGACTGGCTGGCGGGCCGATGACCTGGTCGGCCGTTTGGAACACGAAACATTCCATGGCGTGAAGCCGGATGGTCGCCCCTATCCAGTGGAGGAATCTCCTGTCCGCGCCACTCGCATGGAAGGCTCGATCTCACACGTGGACGACGAAATTTTTTGCCGCAAGGATGGAACGTATTTGCCGGTGGAATACACGTCGACACCGATTCTGAGAGGCAGCGATATTTTGGGCGCCGTGATCGTGTTCCGCGATATTACGGACCGGAAAGAGACCAAGCGCATGAAGAGCGAATTTATTTCAACGGTTAGTCACGAGTTGAGGACACCCCTGACGTCAATCCGCGCCTCGCTAGGGTTCATCACTGCCGGTGTGCTCGGGGATCTACCGGAAAAGGCCGCGCGGATGGCGGATATTGCCCAAAAGAACACGGAACGGCTCATCAGTATCGTCAATGATCTGCTCGACATGGACAAGATTCAGCTGGGCAGGATGGATTTCCGGTTTGCGGAGTTGGACCTTCACGAGCTTGCCGAACGTTCGCTGGCGAGCAACCAGCCATTCGCCGACGAATGCGGCGTTGTGTTCGAATTCGCGGGCTGCCCCGAAGGGGCTTTGGTGAATGGCGACTCTGATCGTCTGGAACAAGCTCTCGCGAATTTGCTTTCCAACGCCGCCAAGTTTTCGTCGCACGGGAAAGCGGTGAAGGTCGGAGTGTTTGCCGATGATGAACGGGTCCGCGTGAGTGTGTCGAACCAGGGGCCTGGCATCCCGGACGAGTTCCACGACAAAATCTTTGAAAGATTTAGCCAAGCCGATTCATCGGATGCGCGGCAAAAAGGGGGGACAGGGCTGGGCCTGGCCATTACCAAGAGCATTATCGAGGAGCACGGTGGCCGCATCTGGTTCGAGAGCAGCGCCGGCGGCGAAACGACCTTTTTCTTCGAAATTCCAAGATTGGCGGCGGTCTCCTGACCCGTGCCGCCCACGCAGTCTTGAGTTCTCGATACGTTAGATCACTTCACGCCGTGCCCTTGCCAATTCCTCATAGCGTCGGCGGCGGAAAATCCAGGCCGGGTCAAAGACTACTTTCTTGCCGTCCACCAAACACCTGTCCGTCATGCAATTCAGTGTGTGTGTTCCATCTGGATAGGGGCCCGAAGGGTCTGGTTTTACCTCGGCGACCACTTGTTCATCGAACGCCGTCGGCGTCAGTTCCATAATGTGACAGATACTGATTGCACCGCCGTAACTGACAGAGCAGTCCTGCGTCGGGCGATAGAGGTTGCCGTCCAGGACGAATGGCGCGCCCGCCGGCCGCGCCGAAGTGATATCGCATTTCAAGGGGTTCAAAGGATGCGCCATCCAGTCGCCGGCCAATTCCTTGGCATAGTAGGCGTTGAGTTTGAGGCTGCTGCCTCTTGCCTCGTCGGTGAAGAACAGCCACCAGAGCCCATCATATTTGAACACCGTCGGGTCGGATGCCGCAACATTCTCCACAAGAACTCTTTCAAAGCTGAAGTCGTTGGCGCCGGTGCGGCGATACAGCGTGATAAGCCGGGCCTCATGGGTTTCCGGAACGCAATACTCTTCGCCCTGGTGAGCAAAGAGACAGGGATAGGAGAGGTGGACATCGGACATTTCCACCTCCTCAAGCGCCAATCTTGTCGCTGCACCTGGGAAGCTGAGTTTCTTGAGTCGTCCCTTTGCGGTTGTCCGGTAATCGAATTCCTCGACTAGGATCGTTGTCTTGCCGCCGTCGGATAGGCTGAAGGGATCGGCAATGAAACTGTATTTGTCATGGGTTGCCGCCCAGGTGACGCCGCTGAGCGTGCCACCGGCCAGCACATCCCGGGGGCTCTTGTCCAAGACACCGACATTCCAGATGTCATAGGTGAAGTGCTTTTTGTACTGTCCGGCCAGGACGTTTTTCACCTTCAACAAGGCGAAATACATCATCTGGAGATTGCCGGGCGCCCGGTGGATAGGCGCCTGGCTGTTGGAGGGCGCGGCCTCGACGAAGCCGAGATTGCCGTGGAGGATGTCCCTACAGGCGCGCGCGCACCAATCGGCGGAGGCAAAAAGAACCTGATCCCGCTGCTTGATGTAGCTGCTGTTGGTCTTAAACGTGCCCCGATGCAATACGATCCCGGCGTCAAGAGCCGGGGTCAGCCGCTGCAGCATGCCGCCGGTTGTCGAAAGCCCATGGTAAATTTCCCAGAAACAGGCCGGTGATCCCCGGATCAGGCGCTCATCCGCATGGTGGTAGGACCAGACGCCGTACCGCGCCGTGTCCAGTATGTCACCCCGAATGATGCCAAAAGCGAATTTCACGATGAAATCCAAGCCGAGGTCTCTGATCCCGGCGACCGATCCGGCGTCGAAAACTTCGCTGTACTTGCCCTGCCTGGTTATGGCGCATTCGATCCGGTCCAGGCCGCCTAGGATATCCTGGCAGTCGACGTCCATTGTGGCCTTGCCGTGGCTGTGATAGCGCCGCATGTAGAGCGTCCAAAGCGCGGTTCTACGTGTCTCCCTGTCCGCCAGCCGTCGAATCTTGTGAAATAGCCGCGCTATTGGCGAGCGGGTACCGGTTGCCTTCGGTTCAGCCGTGACCGGCTTCTTCCCGACAATGAGGCAGACCGGCTCGGCAATCCCGGCGCTTACCAGGTCTTCGAGACAATTGCGCTGCCAGGCTTGCAGCACCGGCCCGTCACACATGATGCCGAAGCGAAGTTTGTTGATTTCTTGAGTCATTTCCCGGTCCGGCGGCGACTATAATGATGCCCGCAAGGCTTCACAAATGGCGAAAGCTGGCCTAATAGATGATCTTATGAACCAAACAGGCGACAGAACCAGAGTGGCGATCCTCGGGGCCAGTGGCTACACCGGGGCGGATTTGGTGCGTCTGCTGGTCCGCCACCCCCTGGTGGACATCCAGTTGCTCACCGCGGAACGGCGGGCGGGCGAGGCGGCGGAGGCGGTTTTGCCCCATTTGGGCGGTCTTGGGCTGCCTGATCTGCTGGCCATCGACCAGGTCGAATGGGCAGGTATTGATGTGGATGTGGTGTTCTGCGCGCTGCCTCACGGTACGACCCAGGAAATCGTTGCCGGACTGCTGCACGCGACCGGCCATGGCCTGGTGGATGAGATCATGGTTGAGTCCCGTGAGGACCTTATATCTGGGCTCAAGAAAGACGTAAAAGTCATTGATTTATCAGCTGATTTTCGCCTGGAAGATCCCGAGGTCTATGCCGAGTGGTACGGCCATGAACATCAGGCGACTGCACTCCAGGCGCAGGCCGTATATGGCCTCAGCGAACTGGCCAGAGACGACATCAAAGAGGCCCGTCTGGTGGCCTGCCCCGGTTGCTACCCAACGGCCGTTGAATTGGCTCTGGTGCCGCTTTTGGAGGCCGGGCTGATCGAGTCCGGGGACATAATCATCGATGCCAAGTCGGGCGTCAGCGGGGCGGGACGCGGCTTGAAGGATGGCATGCTCTTCGCCGAGATCGGCGAAAGCGTGAGCGCCTACGGCGTCGCCCGGCATCGCCACGCGCCGGAGATCGAGCAGCAGCTAGCAAAGGCGGCCGGGGCGGCGGTGACCGTGAGTTTCACGCCTCATCTGATCCCCATGAACCGGGGCGAACTTTGCACCATGTACGTGCGGACAAAGGACGGTGGCGCCGCAGGCCTGCGCGAGGCCTTGGCGGCGCGTTTCGCCGGTGAGCCCTTCGTGCGCGTGCTGGCCGAGGGTCAGGCCCCTGCGACGCGGCAGGTGCGGGGCTCCAACCAGTGCCTGATCGGCGTTTTTGATGACCGGATTTCGGGCCGGGCCATTGTCATTTCAGCTATCGACAATCTGGTCAAGGGCTCGTCGGGCCAGGCCATTCAGAACATGAACCTGATGCAGGGCTACCCCGAGACCCTGGGCCTCGAACAGGCACCGCTGTTTCCTTGATTCTGCCGCCGCCTCCCTCTCCCCCTCCCCAGCCACCCGATAAGGGTACCCTGGGGGTGGCTGGGAAGGGGGAGCGGGAGGAGTGAGTCAATCCACCAACCTCAAGTCACCTTAACGTAGCTGCCGGGGGCGTCCTCGATGGCCTTGAGCTTGCCATCGCCGGGATGGCGGGCCGCGACCTTTGGCCCTGACTTGCGGGACAGCCACTTGTGCCAGTCGGGCCACCAGGAATCCTCATGCGCCTTGGTCCCGGAGAACCATTCCTCGACCGAGGCCGCTTTCTTGCTGTTGGTCCAGTAGCCGTACTTGCCGGACCCCGGTGGGTTGATGACCCCGGCAATATGGCCGGAGCCCGCACAAATGAACTTTACCGGGCCTTTGAACAATTGCGTCATCTTGAAAACCGACTGGACCGGGGCGATGTGATCGTCCTTGCCGGATTGCACATAGATCGGAATCTTGACCTTGCCCAGATCGATGGGCACGCCGTCGAGTGTGATGCCCCCGGGCTGGGCCAGCAGATTGTGCTGGTACATCTTGCGCAAATAGAAGCTGTGCATCTTGGCCGGCATGCGGGTTGAGTCTCCGTTCCAGTACAAGAGGTCGAAAGGGAAGGGTTCCTTGCCCAGCAGGTAGTTATGTATGACAAAGGACCAAATCAGGTCGTTCGCCCGTAACATATTGAAAGTCGTGGACATTTCTCCAGCGTCGAGGAACCCTTTTTGCTCCATCATGGTTTCGATATTGGCCAGTTGCTCCTCGTCGATAAAAACTGAAAGCTCGCCGGCCTCGGAAAAGTCGGCCTGAGCGGCGAAAAACGTCGCGGTTTTGAAACGCTCGTCCTCCTTCGCCGCCAGATAGGCCAATGTCGGCGCCAGCAAGGTCCCGCCGATGCAATAGCCAATGACGTTCATCTGCTCCTCGCCGGTGGCCTTGGTCACAGCATCGGCGGCGGCCAGAAGCCCCTTGGTCATGTAGTCTTCGAAGCGGGTGTCGGCCAAGTCCTCTCCGGGGTTGACCCAGGAGATGACGAACACCGTGTGACCCTTGGAAACCGCCCACTTGATGAAGGAATTACTTTCCCGCAGATCCAGAATGTAGAACTTATTGATCCACGGTGGCGCGATCAGCAGGGACACCTTGTACACCTTGTCCGTGGTCGGCGTGTATTGGATCAATTGCAGCAAGTCGTTCTGAAACACAACCTTTCCAGGCGTTGTCGCGACGTTGACACCGATCTCGAAGGCTTCGGTATCGGTCATCTTGATATGCAACTTGCCCTTACCCCGTTCCAGATCCTCAAGCATATTGCCTAGGCCCTTGACCAGATTCTGGCCATTGCTCTCAAGCGTGGCGCGCAGAACCTCGGGGTTGGTGAGCATGAAATTGGTCGGCGCCATGGCATCCACGAACTGCCGCGTATAGAACGCCACCTTTTGCGATGTTTCTTCGTCAAGGCCGTCCACGTCCTGCACCGTGGCCTGAATCCAACGGGCGGTGAGCAGGTAGGACTGTTTGATATAGTCGAAGACCTGGTTTTCGTCCCATTCGGGGTCGCGGAAGCGGCGATCGCCGGAGTCCGGCTTGGCGGCTCGTTCCGGGCTCTGGCCCATCATCCGCTGGGCTGCGCTTTGCCAAAGCTCGATATAATCGTTCCAGAGTGCAAACTGCGCCTCCGCCAATTTGGCGGGATCGGCCATCATTTTTGCCGTCAATTCAAGGAAGGCATTGCCGATATTCAGGGGGTCCAAGCTCTGGAGTTGGCTCTCCTCGGCCTGTCGGGCGAGGAACTGGGAGACCAATTGTTGGCTGCGGGCCGCGACTTCGGACATATTACGCGAGAATTCCGCCATATCCGGCATATTTTGGTCGCTGAATTGTTGATCGGACATGGCGCAGTCTTTATCCTTGTGGGTTCGCGGAAACGCGTGGCCATGGGGCAAAGGGCGCCGACGGCTGATGGTTTCCGCTTTTAGCACTTGGCGGAAGGATGGCAAACATTCAAGGTTCGAATGGTCTGAGGCCAAAGGTGAATGCAGGGGAAATTCCGATGCGCGCGCAAGAGATTAAGGTAGGTAAAGAGATTATCGGGGGCTGGGTCCGGTTGGCGATTTCACGGGCGGGCGTGGCTTGTGTGGGCGTAGCCTTTGCTACGGTTCTTTCATCTCCGTTGTCGTCTGCGGCTGCGGGTGACCAGACGATTCTGGCCGATACTTTTTCGCAAATGATGGCCGCGTCGGCGTCCAAGGTCGCGCCGGTCGTGAAGGAGTATGGATATAGTGTTGGAGGTCCGGGCTCGACAGCCGGCGGATCATCGGTGCTCACCGATACCTACAACGCTGCCTTCGCGGCCTCGGTGGGGCCGGGTGCATTGCCCATGCCGCCCGTTCCGGCGGCCCTGGTTTTGCATTTCGATAATGGCTCGGCCCGTGTGACGGTTGAGGAGCGCCGCAAGATTGCCGCGCTGGCCAGCGAACATGGCGCCGAGGGCGGATATTTCCGCGTTGTTGGACACGCTTCAAGCAGGACGCGGGATTTGCCCTTGGATAAGCACGTGCAAGTGAACTTCGATGTCTCGCTCGAGCGCGCCAATTCGGTCGCATCGGCGCTGATGCGGGCCGGCGTGACACCGGATAACATGTCCGTGGAAGCGCGGTCGGACAGCGAGCCCCTTTACTATGAGTCCATGCCCGCCAGCGAGGCTGGTAACCGTCGCGTGGAAATATTCGTTCAGTAGCGCGCCAAGATAAAGACGGCCACGGCCATCGGGAATAGACACCTTTGGCGTTGCCCGGCGTCAGACAATAACGATTTAGGAGAATAGGGCCGTCCATTGGGACGGCTAGCCAGTTATGGAACCCGAATTTTACCGCATTAAACTATTGCCGCCCTATGTCTTTGCCGAGGTCAACGACATGAAGGCGCGCGCGCGCGCGGCGGGGGAAGATATTATCGACCTGGGCATGGGCAACCCTGATCTGGCGACTCCGCCGCATATTATTGAAAAACTGGTCGAGACCGTGGCCGACCCCCGGACCCATCGCTATTCTTCGTCGCGCGGGATTCCGGGATTGCGCCGGGCCGTGGCGGCCTACTACGGGCGGCGCTTCGGCGTGGATATCGACCCGGAAACAGAGACCATTGTTACGCTGGGCTCCAAGGAAGGTCTTGCCAATTTGGCCCAGGCGGTTTGTGCGCCGGGTGACGCCATACTGGTGCCCAACCCGAGCTATCCGATCCACCCTTACGGTTTCATCATTGCCGGCGCCAATATTCGTCACTTACCGCTTACGCCGGATCAGGATTTCTTTAATGTCCTTGAGAACGCTGTTCACCATTGCGTGCCGTCGCCAACGGCGCTGGTATTGAACTTTCCCTCGAATCCCACCGCCCAGGTGGTCGACCTGGAGTTCTTCGAACGGGTCGTGGAATTCGCCCTCGATAACAATATTTATGTGCTTTCGGATCTGGCCTATGCGGAGATCTATTTTGGCAACGAGCCGCCACCGTCGATTCTTCAGGTGCCAAGGGCCAAGGAGATCGCCATAGAATTTACGTCGGTCTCCAAAACCTATTCCATGCCGGGCTGGCGCATCGGCTTCGCCAGTGGCAATCGCCACTTGGTCCAGGCGCTTACCCGCATCAAATCGTATCTGGATTACGGTGCCTTTACGCCGATCCAGGTTGCAGCGACGGCGGCGCTCAATGGCCCGCAGGATTGCGTGGATGAGATTAGAGATACCTACCGTTCTCGGCGTGATGTCTTGATCAACTCCCTTGCCGCGGCGGGTTGGGATATACCGGTGCCGCCAGCGACCATGTTCGCCTGGGCCCCGATTCCGCCGGCGCTGGTCGATATGGGTTCAGTTGAGTTTTCCAAGCAATTGTTGTCCGAAGCCAAGGTCGCGGTCTCCCCGGGGCTGGGCTTTGGCGAGCATGGCGACGGCCACGTCCGTATCGCCCTGGTCGAAAACGAGCAACGCATCCGGCAGGCGGCTCGCAACACCAGACGCTTTCTGGAATCCCGTGGTGTCACGGCTCCGAGTGTCGCGGATAAGCCCGAGGCCGCCCATGGCTAATCAAGTGTTGCGCGTCGGAGTTGCCGGACTTGGCACCGTTGGCAGCGGGGTGCTCAAGATTTTGCGGGATGGGCAGAGTTCATTGGGCGTGCGCTGCGGCGCTGAACTTGTCGTGACGGCAGTTTCCGCCCGTGATCGCAACAAGGATCGCGGCGTTGATCTGGGCAATTTTGTCTGGCACGACGATCCTCTCGACCTTGCCCGCGACCCGGAAGTGGATGTCGTGATCGAGCTCATCGGCGGGTCGGAGGGCATTGCCAAGGAACTGGCTGAGGTCGCCATTGCCAACGGCAAGCCCGTTCTTACCGCCAACAAGGCCCTGATCGCGCATCATGGCTTAGCGCTTGCAGCGGCGGCCGAAAAGGCGGGCGTGGCCCTTTACTTCGAGGCCGCTGTGGCCGGCGGCATTCCCATCATCAAGTCACTGCGCGAAGGCCTGGCAGCCAACGTTCGTGAGCATATCTATGGCATTCTGAACGGTACCTGTAATTACATCCTGACCGTCATGGAAGAGAGCGGCCGTGATTTCGCTGAGGTGCTGGCCGAGGCTCAGAAACTGGGTATCGCGGAAGCCGATCCGAGCTTCGACGTGGACGGTATCGATACCGCCCATAAGCTGGCTATCCTGGCATCCGTCGCCTTTGGCACCGAGATCGATTTTGACGCCGTTCACATCGAAGGTATCCGCAACATCAGCGCCGAGGACATCGAGTACACCAAGGAACTGGGCTATCGGATAAAACTCCTGGGCATTGCCCGCCTTGGCGACGACGGGCTGGAGCAAAGGGTGCATCCTTGCCTGGTGCCGCTGGGTACGCCGATCGCCCATGTTTCCGGTGTCGATAATGCCGTGGTCGTCCATGGCGATAGCGCCGGGCGCACGGTCACCGAGGGCGCCGGGGCCGGGGCGGGGCCCACTGCCTCAGCCGTGGTTGCCGACCTAATGGATGTCGCCAGGGGCTGGATCGCGCCGCCGTTCGGCGTAGCCGGGCGGGATCTTGTCAAAGTGGCCGCCGTGCCGCTTGAAAAACATGGGGGCGCGATATACATGCGTCTGGTGGTGCGGGACGAGCCCGGTGTGATCGCCGAAATTACCTCCATACTGAAGGCCCACGAAGTATCGGTTGCGTCCTTCATTCAAAGGGGGCAGGCGCCGGGCGAGGCGGTCAATCTGGTCTTCGTCACCCATGATACGGATGAGGCCAGTGCCCAAAAATGCATTGCCGAAATCCAGGGCTTGGAGGCGGTCATGGAGGCCCCTATAATGGTTCGAATTAAACACATGTAAGGGCGGCAATGTCTGACACTCCTATCCTTGATCGAATTCTTGTGCTGGAACTGGTCCGTGTGGCGGAGGCTGCGGCCATCGCTGCCGCTGACCTGGTGGGGCAGGGTGACGAACGGGCCGCCGATCAGGCCGCCGTGGACGCCATGCGCCAGGCTCTTAATCATTTGGATATCGATGGCACGGTGGTAATCGGCGAGGGCGAGCGGGATGAAGCGCCCATGCTCTATATCGGAGAGGAAGTCGGCACCAAGAACGGCCCAAAGATTGATGTCGCCCTCGATCCTTTGGAGGGCACCACCATAACCGCCAAGGCCATGCCAAATTCGCTCACGGTGGTGGCCCTGGCCGAGGGCGGGAATTTACTCAAGGCGCCCGATGTCTACATGGACAAGATTGCCGTTGGCGGTGGTCTGCCCGAGGGTATCGTTGATCTGGACGCGCCGCCGGCGGAAAATATTGAATCCCTGGCCAAGGCAAAGGGCGTGGCGCCAAGCGATATCATCTGCTGCATCCTGGACCGCCCGCGCCACGCCGAGTTGATTGGCGCCGTGCGCGACGTTGGTGCCCGCATCATGCTGATCCCCGACGGAGACGTGGCG
Organism: uncultured Alphaproteobacteria bacterium; assembly: GCA_964405515.1. Taxonomy (GTDB): domain Bacteria; phylum Pseudomonadota; class Alphaproteobacteria; order JAPYRI01; family JAPYRI01; genus CAYOOG01. The sequence continues at coordinate 41,099 of CAYOOG010000003.1, forward strand.
GGGGTGATCGCAACATCGGAACCGGAGACCGGGATCGACATTTACCTGGGTATCGGCGGCGCGCCGGAAGGTGTCCTTGCAGCGGCGGCGCTACGCTGCATTGGTGGGCAAATGCAGGGCCGCCTACTGTTCCGCAATGACGATGAAAAAATGCGCGCCGATAAGCTTGGCGTTACGGATCTCAACGCCAAGTACGGTCTTGAGGAAATGGCGGCGGGCGATGTCATATTCGCGGCCACGGGCGTGACCGACGGCGGCATGCTGGACGGCATCCGCCGTTACCCCAAGTACATCACCACGCATTCGGTGGTCATGCGGTCATCCACGGGCACGGTGCGCCGTATCAAGGCCCGGCATCGCCGCAACAATAATGTCTGAGCCGGACGGGGCGGAACCTTTTCTAGGGATCGCCCAGTCATTGACCGGACGTTTCTGGCGGCAACGCACCCACGATGACCGCGCCGCCCTGGCCTTTGCCCAGCGCCTGGGCGTTCCGGAAATTGTCGGGCGCGTCCTGGCGGGACGTGGGGTGAGCCTTGACGAGGGCCCCGAGTTCCTCGACCCGGTATTGAAACGCGACCTACCCGACCCCTCATTGTTGTTGGATGCGGATGCCGCCGCGGCACGCTTGGCCGAGGCGATTCAAACCGGTGAGACGGTTGCCCTGTTCGGTGACTATGACGTCGACGGGGCGACCTCGGCCGCCTTGTTCGAGCGTTACTTCCGTGCCGCAGGCGGGCAACTGATGGTCTACATCCCTGACCGTCTAACCGAGGGTTATGGGCCAAACGAAAAGGCTCTGCTGGCATTGCGCGCGCAAGGCGCGTCGGTTGTCATCACCGTGGACTGCGGAACGACCTCCTTTGAGCCCCTGGAAGCCGCCGCCAAGGCCGGTCTCGACGTCATCGTGGTCGACCATCACCAGGCGGAGCCGGCTCTGCCCGGGGCCCATGCCGTGGTCAATCCCAACCGCCTGGACCAGGCAACTGGCTGGGGGCAACTCGCCGCCGTTGGTGTCGCCTTCCTCGTTGTGGTGGCCCTGAACCGGGCCTTGCGGGAAGCCGGCTGGTTCGGCGTTGGACGGGCCGAGCCGGATTTGCGCCAGTGGTTGGATCTGGTGGCGCTGGGCACTATTTGCGATGTCGTTCCCCTGACCGGCGTTAACCGGGCCTTGGTTTGCCAGGGTCTGAAGGTGCTCGGCCAAAGAGGCAATACGGGGCTGGTGGCGCTGGCCGAGGTCGCTGGTCTTGAGGAAGCGCCGGGTGTTTACCACGCCGGGTTTGTATTCGGCCCGCGGATCAACGCCGGGGGCCGGGTGGGACAGGCTGATCTCGGGGCGCGGCTCTTGGCGACCACCGACCGTGACGAGGCGCGGGCCCTGGCGGAACGGCTCCATGCCTTCAATGCCGAGCGCCAGGCCATCGAGGCGACGGTGCAGGCGAAAGCCTTGGCCCAAGTCGAAGCCAGGCTTGGCAAAGATGAGCCGGGGCCGTTGCTGGTCGCCGCGGGCGAGGGCTGGCACCCGGGCGTGATCGGTATTGTCGCCAGCCGCCTCAAGGACCGCTTCCGCCGCCCGACCGTGGTGTTTGGCGTCGCGGACGGCGTGGCCAAAGGCTCCGGCCGGTCCTTGCGCGGTGTTGACCTGGGAAACGCGGTAATTGCCGCCCGGCAGGCCGGGTTGCTGGTAAACGGCGGCGGGCACGCCATGGCCGCCGGCATGACCGCCGAGGCCGATAAGCTACCGGAATTGGAGGCTTTTTTGACGGACCGGCTGGCAACCCAGGTTGGCGAGGCCGTGGCAACCAACACCTTGGGTATTGATGGCGCGCTTAGCGTGCGTGCGGCCCACCGGGGGCTCTACGAGACCCTCGATAAGGCCGGGCCCTTCGGCGCCGGGAATGCCGAGCCGCGCGTGGTCGTGACCGGCGCCCGTATCGTCGAGGCCAAGGTTGTGGGCGCGGGCCACGTTAGCTGCGTTTTGAGCGGTCTCGGCGGCGGCCGTCTTAAGGGGATCGCCTTTCGAAGCCTTGATGGGCCTCTCGGCCGCAATCTGCTGGAGCACGGTGGGCGCTCGGTTCACGTGGCCGGGCATCTGCGCGCCGATAACTGGCGCGGGCGGGCAGGCGTGCAGCTCATCGTGGAGGACGCCGCCTGGGCTTGACGGGCTGCATTCATGCCTCTAAACAGCCCGGACGGCTTCGGCGACCCCTTCGTCTAGTGGCCTAGGACACCGGCCTTTCACGCCGGCAACACGGGTTCGAGTCCCGTAGGGGTCACCAACAATTTCAATTAGTTAGAAGTATTTGTCGAAATGAGGGCCGATCTGTACGTAACTTATACGTACTATGGAGGGCCATATTGTTTCCTCTGCACCCCACCGCATGAACCACGAACGTCTCTTATAGCTTGTGGATACCTAACCTATGGACACCACCCACAGGATTGCTCGTTAGCCTTGTTGCCGCGCGTGCTCAATCTTCCAATTGCAGATATTGATTCATAGTTCTCAAGATTTTGTGAGCTTTCTGCGAGATCTCTGTGCATCGTCAAGATATTGATGTCAACGTGAGTGTGTCTCTTG
>CAYOOG010000004.1:0-16752 GCA_964405515.1 uncultured Alphaproteobacteria bacterium
CCCTGGGCGAGCCGCAAGGGTTTGCGCTGCTGCTATCGGTACCTCGTGCCGGCCTGCGTCGGGTCGGTCTCGGTGTTCTGGCTATCCACCAGCATGAGCGCCAGTGCTCCTTGCGCCTCGGCCAGCCCGGCATCGGCGGCGAGCCGCGTCCAGGCCGTCGCCTTGGTCCAATGATCGGCCTTTCCCGCTTCGTCCGTGCTTGTCCGGCGCAAGGTCAAAAGGCACTGGCCTAAATGATATTGCGCCAGTTCATAGCCCCGGCCACGTTTGGCGAGGCAGCGGAACAGGGGCACGGCTTCGGCGCACCTCTCGTATGCCTTGAATTGCATGGCGCGGGCATAAATACGGGTCGCGTTAAAGGTGAAGGAATTCTCGCGATTTCGGGAGTCGTCGCCGGGGTGCTCACTGTCTCCCGGCCCGCCGCCGCGCCGGCCTTTGCCGCCCGGGCCACCTTTGCCCCCACCGCGCTGTCCGCCTTCGAAGGAGGCGTCTGGATCGTCATTGGCGGCGGCCGTATCCGGCCCCAAGGCGCCAAGGGGGAAGATGGCGGCGGTGACGAGAGCTCTGAGTAATATCTTCAAGGCGGTACCTGAACAGATTCAACGGGGGCGAGGTGGTTCCTTCAGCTTTCACGTGCGGGGCGCGGCGAAACCTTCGCTCAACCGGCTGAAAACCTGTCAGGCGGGCGCAGGCTCGCTGCTGACTTTGGTCCGCAGCATATCCAGGAGGCCGTCGATGCCGTTGCTTTGCACGACGGCTGTATATTCCTCGCGCTGGGTCTGTACCATGCTGATGCCCTCGACCTTTACGTCAATAACCCGCAGGCGATCCTTCACCTGGCGCACGCGCCAACCGACCTTTACCGGCGGCGCGCTGGCCCGCAGGATGGTCGAGTCCACCCACATATCCTTCTTACCGGCGGGCTTGGCGCCGCCGATTTCGATCTTTTCGTCCGAGTAGCTGGAAAGGAGGGAAGAATATGTCCGCAGAACGTGGGTGGAAAACAGATCGAGGTATTCTGATTTCTGCTCCTTGCTGGCGCGCCGCCAGTGCCGGCCAAGCGCCACGCGGCCAATGAGCCGCAAGTCGAAATCCTTGCGCACCAGTTTCTCGAAAGTGGTCAGGCGCTGGTCCGCCGACATATCTTCGGCGCCCAGCATATTCAGTGCGTCGTCCGCCAGGTTGGATATGAAAGCGACGGCATCGTCCGCCGCGGGCGGCGTGGCTGGAGCGGCCACGCTCATGGGCGTCTGGAGCAGTAACAGGGCGGCGGCGAACACGCCCAAAAATTCAAAACGACTGATCATAAAACTCCCTCAACTCGTCCGGCTTGCGGGCGCGCAGTTTTCCACTTAATCGCCCTGGAAGCAATAGGAGGAACCATGGGTGTTGACCGTCAAGAAACGATTAAGAGCTGGGGCGCTAATCGCCGCGACAGGCGCGGGTTGGCTCATGGCTGCGGCTAATTACCAATGAGTGTGGTGCATTAATTGTCGCCTAGGAACCCATTCGCCGGTTATATTGCCCTCCCTACAATCCGATCCTACAATCTTGTCCGATTTGAGGGGGAATAGTATGCGTTGGTTCTCGTTGTTTTTGTTAATGTTGCCGTCGACTGTTTTGTCTCAGACGGCTGAGTCGACGAATCCGCAGCCGCAGTGGTTTCGTGGCAATACGCACGTTCACACCGTACTCAGTGGCCACGCCGATAGTACGCCCGAGGATGCCGCGAAGTGGTACCTCGACCGTGATTACAACTTCGTGATTCTAAGCGAACACAACCAGTTTATTGATCCGGAGACGGTCGCCCTGCCTAAGGACCGGCGGAAGAATTTCATTCTCATTCCGGGCGAGGAAATTACCGGCCGCCGGGCGATACACACAACCGGCATGAACCTGAACGGACTGGTGGATTGGAAAGTCGGTGATGTCAGCAAGAGCGGCGCCATGCAAAGGCACGCGGATGGTGCGATAGAGGCGGGCGGACAGCCCATTTTGAACCATCCGAAGTGGCGCTGGGCGCTTCGGGCGAAAGATATCATCGGTGTCAAGAGATTACACATGTTCGAGCTCTATAACGGCGCGCCGGAGGTCAACAACTTTGGCGATGATGAGCACCCCTCCACCGAGGAAATGTGGGACACTCTGCTGACGGCCGGCATGCTGATGTATGGTGTTTCGGCCGACGACGCGCACGTATTTGAAAAGATTTCACCAAAAGAAAGCAACCCTGGCCGTGGCTGGGTCATGGTTCGGGCGCGGACTCTTGATGCGGACAGCATTACCGACGCCATGGCCTCCGGTGACTTTTACGCGAGCAACGGCGTCTTTTTGAATACCTATGAGCGCGGCCCGGGCGAATACGTGGTGGAGGCCGACGTGGAAAGAACCGCGGAGGAACTGACGTCAGCCGTATTGCGTGGGCGTCAGGTAAAGTACGGGGATGCCGGGTACCGGATAGATTTCATCGGCCCTGATGGACGTGTCCTCGAAACGATCAAAGGAACCAATGGGCGCCACAAGATTTCGAATGCAATGCCGTTTGTTCGCGCAAAAGTGACCTTCACGCGCGCCTTTGTGACGGATGACGGTTCGGATGAATTCGAAGAATATTACGCCTGGGGCCAACCGGTGTTTTCCGACGATCGGGCGGCTAATACCCAACGCTGAACCGTATGGGAATTTCATCGAAACCGGAGAAGACCAAGGCATGATAAAGGTTGGCCACAAACCGCTCTCGGTAGCGGCTCTTGCCGTGTCGTGCGTGATACTCATGACCTCGGCGCTAGCAACGGCGTTCGCTCACGGCTTGACCTCAAGAGGGATACAGCCTCTCGACTGGCACACCGGTGAGATCAACCGCGTTGTCACTTCGGGCACCGCCGTGAACAGCTTCGGCTTGATGACGTTTGGGATGCCCGGCGAAATGCGCATGATCGACAACAAGCGCTGCTTCGTCGGCGGGCATATCAGCATCGATGTCGAGGATATGTTTGCCTATGACATCGACGAAACCGTTCAAATCACCATGGAATTCGATCGCCAGGGGACCGAAGGTTTTGTCATTGCCTATGACAAGAATGGCTCTGTTTCGAGCATGATAGCGGTAGATTTTGACAAGAATGAAGATGAGCGTTGGATCAGCAGGACGGTCAGCTTGGAGCGCGCGCGGTTTATCGGGCGCGGGGACTTCGCCAGCGATATCCTGATTGTCGCGCCCGGCGCCATGGCGCTCGGCTCGACGGTGAACGTCTTCGACGCGCCCAGGCGCTCGCCGAGCTTGACGATTTGCGACATCAAGATTGAGCGAAGTCATGCCACGCCGGCCCCGGTTCTGGCTGGCCGCCTTAACTTGAACATCAGGGACGAGACAGGGCAGTTCACGGCGGCCCGGGTCGGGCTCTATGACGCCACTGGCCGTCAGCCGCATCTGAGTGGCGACGCCCTCCCGGTCAAACATTACTCGGATGTAAAGCACACCGTAGCCATGCGCCCGGGCCGCCTGGCCTGGCCCCATGAAAACCGCTACGCGTTTTATGTTGATGGGCAATACGGCGTGGGCCTGCCGGCGGGCACCTACACGCTGGTCGTTTCCAAGGGGATTGAATACCGCATCATCAAAACCAGCGTAACGATTCAAGATAGAAAGACGACCACCTTGGAGATTCCCCTGGAGCGTGCCCTGGATATGCCCGCCGAGGGCTGGTACTCGGGCGATGGGCATATTCATCATCCGCGCAGAAATATCGAAGAAGATCGTTCGATCCTTCTCCAGGCCCAGGCGGAGGATCTCAACGTTGCCAACATATTGCAAATGGGCAATCTCGGCCGTGTATACAACAAGCCGAAACGCTGGGGGGTTGAAGGCCGCCACGAAGAGGGCGATGTGTCCGTGGTCTCCGGTCAGGAGGACCCACGCACTTCACGGCGCGGCCATACCGTGCACTACAATATGACCGAGGGCGTCCACAAACCGGACAGCTTCGTGCTTTACCACGAGGTGTTCGAGGCTGTCGCCCGCCAGGGCGGGCTTTCAGGCTACGCCCATCTTTGGGCGGGTAGCGCCGACGGCATTACCGAAACCCCCGGCGTGCGGGCCGGCCTGGCCGTGGACGTTCCCTTTGATCTGGTGGACGTGGTCGAGGTCTTGCAGATTGGCGACGGCGGCAACAAGACCTGGTTTGATTTCCTCAACCTCGGATACAAATTGATGCCGGTAACCGGAACCGATTACCCCTTTGTCGAGCAGCCCGGTGCAATTCGCAGCTACGTTCAGATTGATGGTGGCTACTCTACCGACGCCTGGTTTGATGGACTGGAGGCCGGGCGCTCTTTCGCCACCAACGGACCGATGCTTGACATGAATGTCAACGGCACCGGCCTAGGCGGTGAGCTGAATGTTGGCGCCGGTGACCGGCTGCGGGTGAAGGCCTCAGCGCGCATTAATCCGGATATCGACCTTCTCACGCGCTTGGATCTGATCGTCCAGGGCGAGGTGATCAAGTCGGTTTCTTCAGCAGACGGCGCCGAAAGTTTGAACATGGACTTTGCCTTCGAGGCGCCGGCGGAACACGGCACCTGGGTCGTGCTGCGCGCCGTCGGGCGGCGACAAAGCGGCTCCAGCATCGTTGCGGCCGTCAGCTCGCCGATATTCGTCCTGGTCGATGGCAAGAGTTTCTGGAAGCCGGAAGCGGTGCCGGCAATCGTCGCCGGTCTCAAGAAAGAAATGCAAATCATGCTGGATACGCCGCAGGAGGTCATTATGGAAGCCGAGCCGTGGGATTCGCCCGGTCAATGGCCGGCGGCGTGGGCGCGGCAAGAACCCATGCTGGCGGATCGCGTCCGCGAGGCCGTGGAACGGTATGATGCGATAGCCGAGGCGGCGGCGAAGGTCAGCAAGCGGTGACGGCGCCTCTTGCCGCCTTTACACCGCGGGTTCTAACGAGGTAAGGCGTAAGCGACAACGTAATCGCCGATCCCGCTTGCCAAGCGCCCATGTCCGCCGGCCACGATCACAACGTATTGCCTCCCGTCGGCCGTGTAGGTCATGGGGTTGGCGTTGGCGCCCGCCGGAAGTTCGTCCTTCCACAAGACCTCGCCGGTCTCGATGTCGAAGGCGCGGAATATGCGGTCCGCTGCGGCGCCGATGAAGACCAGTCCACCGGCGGTGACCATGGGCCCGCCGGCGACCGGCGTGCCCAGGTTCCAATAGAAGGGCAGGGCGAAGGGCAGAGGCGTCATCCGGTGAATGGAGCCCAATTTCACGTCCCATTCAATTGTGCCGTCGTTCAGGTCAATCGCCGTCAGTCCGCCCCAGGGCGGCTTTGTGCAGGGCGCGCCAAAGGGCGACATGATGAACTTTGTGTCGGCCATGTAACGGTCCCCGGACTGGGGAAAAAGGTAGCCGATACCCGCCGACTTCGGTGGCTTCGCCCTGTCTTCCTCCGCGCTTGCCGGCACCAGGCGAATGCTCGCCGGTATGCGGGTTGAGCTGACGACGAGCAGACCGGTGCCCGGGTCAAAGGCCCCACCACCCCAGTTGCCGCCGCCGGTCACGCCGGGCTGAACGGTGGTTCCCTCTAGGCTCGGCGGCGTATAGATGCCGCCCTGTCTGGAAGCCGCGATCGTCTGTTTGCAGTACCAGCGGTCGACAAAGGTAAATCCCCAGGCATCGTCGACCGTGACGCCCTGTTTGATAAAGGGCGGCGGTGCGACTGGAAAGGGTTGGGTCGGCGAAAGCTGCTCGCCCGGTACGCCGCCTTGCGGCACTGGCCGTTCCTCTACTGGGAACAGCGGCTCACCGGTTTCCCGGTTAAAGACAAAAACAAAGCCCTGCTTGGTGATCTGCACCAGCGCCGGAATCATTTCTCCGTCACGTTCCAGATCAATCAGAATCGGTTGGGAAGGCAGGTCGTAGTCCCAGACGTCGTGGTGCGAAATCTGAAAGTGCCAGACGATCTCTCCCGTGGCCCCGCGCAGCGCCACCACAGAGTTGGAATAGCGGTTGTCGCCCGCCCGCCGCCCGCCGTAGTAGTCGTTAGACGGGCTGCTCGTGGGCAGAAACAGCAAGTCGCGCTCCTCGTCCGCGACCATGGGCGCCCAGACGTTGGCGCCGCCGATTTTGTCCGCCACTCCGCCCCAGGTGGCGTACATGGGATTTTTTGGGTCTCTCGGTACCGGATCGAAAGTCCAGCGCAGGGCGCCGGTGCGCGCGTCGAAGGCCCGCACCATGCCGCTTGGCCCATCGGCCCGCGTGCCGTCTGAGACCATGGACCCGACCACCATGATGCCGTTCACCACGGTGGGCAGGGGCTTGAACAAAACTTCACCGGAAAAAACCCGTTCCTTGTCGTAGCTGGCTTGCACCTGTCCGTCTTCTCCGAATCCCGGGCAGGGCTCGCCTGTTCGGGCGTCGATGGCGATCAGACGGAAATCCAGCGTCGCCAGCAGGATGCGGGTGTGACAGATGTCTTCCGCCTCCGCTTGTTCGTCGGTCCAGGCGGCGACGCCCCGGCAGGTGAACCCGGGCAGGACGACTTTCGGATCGTGCCCGGCTTCGAAGGCCCAGCGCTCCTCGCCGCTTACCGGGTCGAGTGCGATGATGCGCTTAAAGGGTGTGCAGATGATCAACGAGCCGGCCGCGAGGATCGGCGTGTTTTCCGGGTAGCCTCTATAGAACAGCTCGCCCCTGCGCTTCTCCTCGCCGGTGCGGTAAGTCCAGGCGATTTCAAGCTCCGGCACGGTTGTGCGGTTGATTTGCCTATCGCCCGAGTGTCTGGCGCCGCCCTTGCCGCCCCATTCGGGCCAGTCCTGGGCCGCGGCACCGGTCAGCGCAAGGGCGCACAAGGCGCATATGAAAAAGGCCCAAAACACGCGTGCCTTGGCCGGGCTTCCCGCTGCAGTCATATGATTCTCTCCTCAGGCGACCTCGCCGCTCCGGTCAACTGCGGACGGCGATGGCGCCGGGATCATACTAGACGCCGAGGCCGCCAACCAAGCCCGGAATCAGGCTCCGACCGTATTACCGCCCATCCACGGCGACGGTCGGCATAAAAACAGTTCCACTGTGCCCCTCACTTTGATAGGACCACCGCGTATTCAGAATAACACCAGGCTTTTTCGGGATGTTTCTGGCCCCAAGATTTGTACTTCTGCTGCCACTGGTCTGCACGGTCCTGGAAGGGGCTAGCTTTGCGGCGGAAAGCGACGTCATAACCGAGATTGAAGTTGTGGGCCAACGGCGCGATGGGGGAATGGCAAGCAATATTGACCCCCGCCACGTCGCCGTGACCACAAATGATATGGCGGATCTGATCACCTATGTTCCCGGTGCGGCCGTGACGACCAACGGTCCTTTGGCCGGGCAGGTGCAATATCGTGGCCTGGGCGGACCCCGCGTGAAAGTGCAACTGGATGGCATGTATTTAAGCTCGGGCGGTCCAAATCTCATGGACCCGCCACTGCACTACATGCCTGAACCCATTCTCAGTAATCTAAGCGTCGTGCGAGGGATTGCCCCGGTAAGCGCAGGCTCATCCATTGGCGGCACGGTAAAGGCCAAAGCCAAATCGAGTGATTTCGGTGACGGCGATACGATGGAAATCCAGGCCGATCTTAGTGCTTCATACCGTAGCGTGAATAACGGCTACGCGACGGGCGGTCTGATAGGGGCCGGAAATGATCGCTTTCGCTTTCATGTCCTGGGAAGCATGGAAGAAGGTGATCAGACCAAGTTTGACGGCGGCAAGATCACGCCGACGGATTTTGAACGCGCTGTCTATGGCGGTGGTGCCGGAACCAGAATCGGCGACCATGAGTTCGGCATCGATTTTCGTCACCACAAGACCGATCACGCCGGCAATCCGTCTCTTCCCATGGATACGCAACTGTTCGATACCGATATCACCAACTTTACCTACAAGGGTGATTGGGGTTTCGCGACAGTCGATGGGCAGGTTTACTACACCCATATCGATCACGAGATGGACAATTTTTCGTTTCGAACACCGCCCATGAATCCGATGATGTACCGATTTGTCGACGCAAAGGGCGAAGGAGTCGGTTTTAAACTGGCCGCCGGTTGGAACGCCGGTAATGGCCGGTTGTCCATCGGCGTGGACGGCCATTACGCGGAAAACAGCATGGACATCTTCAACCCCAATATGGCGATGTTCTTTGTCAACAATATCAACAAGGCCGGGAAAGACAGCACCGGTGCCTACATCGAATGGGAGGGCGGCCTGGGCGAATTCGACATGCAGATCGGGGCCCGATTTACCCACGTGGCGACTGACGCGCAAAATGTAGCGGTGGCACCGATGCTGCCGATGGGGGCGCATATGCTTGCCGCCGCTTTTAATGCTTCCGACCGCTCAAGAGCAGACGACAACGTGGACGTTGTGGCCCGTTTTTCCTACCCGGTCTCGGAGCGTTTGAAACTGACACTTGCCGCCGGTCGCAAGACTCGTTCGCCTTTCTATATTGAACGCTACGCCTGGCTGCCCATTGAAGCCTCGGCAGGTCTTGCCGACGGCAACAACTACATTGGCGATGTCACTCTTGAACCGGAAGTCGCTTGGGAAATGGATGCGGGATTCGATTGGGAAACCGGCGGGGGATATTTCACGCCGCGCGTCTTTTACAGGCGAATTGACGATTATATTCAAGGGGTGCCCATTGATATGATGACCAATCCCATGGCGGTAATGGTCAGCACAATGAATGGGGATTCGACGCCGTTACGGTTTGCCAATGTAGAGGCTGAGATCTATGGCCTGGATGCCGGTTGGGGTCTCATGTTGGGTGAGCATTTCCATATTGACGGCATTTTCACATTTGTGCGGGCAAAACGGCGCGACACTAGCGACGATCTTTACCGCATCACGCCACTGCGTGCCACCGGCGCCATCACGTACATGCGAGATGATTGGTCAATCACCACCGAATTAGTCGGCGTGGCTAAACAGAAGAAGGTTTCTGCCGCAAATAACGAGCAACCCTCATCCGGATATGGTTTGATTAATGTTCATGGCGAGTGGCAAGTGACAGACAACGTGTCGCTTCTTGCCGGTGTCGAGAATGTTCTTGATGATCGCTATGAAGATCATCTTGCCGGGTTCAATCGTATAGCCGGCAGCGATCTTGCTGTTGGCGAACGGTTGCCGGGCGATGGCCGAAACGCTTTTGTCCGCCTGACCTTTATCTATTAGGTGTAACCCCAACACCTCCCGCCGCCGTCTCGTGCTTAGGCCGCGGGGGCGGTCGCCTCTATGGTCTTTACCATATCCAGGAAAACATTGTTTACCTTGCGGATCTCGAACCCGGCGGCGCGAACGTTGGCTACCGTGTCCCGGTTTATCTCGGGACCAACTCGTCGGCACAGCGGATTGAATAAATTCATCATCAGGCTGAAGGGAAAATATTTTGATCCGGTATGCTCGAACATTTTCAGGCTGCCACCCGGCTTAAGCACGCGGCGCAGCGCCGACAATCCGTTTACCGGATCGGGAACCGAGCAAAAAGTGCAGGAAGTATAGATCTCGTCAAATGAGTGGTCGGCGAAGTCCATATCATGGACATCCATTTGCCGGGTGGTCATTTGCCCAGGATAGCCCTCCACGCGGGCCTCGGCCTTTTCCAGCATCTTTGGGCTGATGTCTATGCCCATGATGTCCTTGCCCGGGGGAAAACAGGCGATATCCAGGCCCGTGCCCACGGCTAGGAACAGAATCTTGCCGTCCATTCCCGAAAAAAGTTCTTCCTTGCGCGGCCTCCATCTTATCTCCGGGCCGAACCCGGCCATGAGGTCGAACGAACCGGCGGCGGCATCCCATTTTTGCTGTGTGGTGCGGGTCATTGTTTTACCTCCCCCCCTATCATGGCTTGCATGACGTAGATGAAGATCAGGCAGATAATGCCCGCCAAGACGCCGTTGGAGGCGGCGTCCGCAGGGTCAATGCCGGACATGGCCTGTTGCATTCCGGCCCACATCCCCGCCGTCATTCCCGTCAGCGAGGCCGGCATTATCAATTCAAATGACCCGAAAAACGGCGAAAAAATTATTGCCACGATCAACCCGGCAAACATGCCGAGGGCCATGCCTATGACCATCCCGATCGCGGCGTACCAGTTCACTGAAATTATCAGCTGGGTGAGCCATCCAGCGAGGGCGCCCGCCACGGCGCATGCCAGTAGGTCTCCAAAGCTGAAATAGGGTCTGTGTTCCATTCTTCCAATTCCCTTAGAAGGACAATTCCGGGCGACCCGGGAAATTGTGCGCAGTGTACACGAGCAGGGGCCTTCACGTAACGGGACAGTTTGATTGAAAGTGACGGTATTTTGCACTAATGTGGCTGAGTTACCGGCAGGCAATGGCCAGTCGGGGGCAGGGGATAAGCACCTATGTCAAAACCAAGACTGTATGTCTTCACCATCTCGCACTATTGCGAAAAAGCCTGCTGGGTGCTGGATCATTATGGTATCGGCTACAAGCTTGTTTGCGTAGCACCAGGAATCCACGCAAAGATTGCCAAGAAGCTCGGCGCGCCGGGATCGTCTCTGCCAATTCTGGAAGCGGATGGTCAGGCAGTTCAGGGCTCGGCAAATATTATCGATTGGGCGGACGCGCGTGCCGCAACGCCATCCAACAGTCTGACCCCCGAAGCCGCCCGGGATGAATGTCTGCAACTTGAAAAACGCCTTGATGACATAACCGGGGTTCATGTCCGTCGCCACTTTTATTCTGAAGCCATGGTCGAATATCCAAAAACCGTCAGGCCGATCTTCATCAAGGGCCTGCCCCTTCTTCACAAGATCGTGGTGAGTTGGAGATGGCCGCTCGTTCGCAAACTTATGATCAAGGGCATGGATCTGGGCGCGGAACAGTTCGAGGACTCAAAGCGCATCCTTGAAGGCGAGCTGAATTGGCTTGATGGCCTGTTGTCCGACGGCAGACCCTATTTGGCGGGAGAGCGTTTCTCGCGCGCGGACTTGGCCGCGGCCAGCCTCTTGGCGCCGCTGGCGTCTCCCAAAGAACACCCGACCTACGGGGCCCTCAATCGTCCGCCGCGCTTTGCCGCAAATCTTGCGGGCTGGGAGGGCCGCCCTTCGATTCTCTGGGTTCGCGAAATATACAAGGAGCATCGCTGAGCCCGCTAGATTCGAGCGTAGCAGATACGGTTCAATTCAATTGCAAAGGAAGGGCACGAGATGCTGGAGTGCATGAAAAGCGGCGGACTGAGTTTTTGCCGGAAAGTTTTGCCGCTACTGGCCCTGGGTGTTTGGCTTGTGCCCAGCGCCTTGCGGGCGGAGACGCCGGACCCCGACCGGTTGGCCCAGACCTTTCAGGCGACCCTGGAGCAAATTGTCGCCAAGAGCGGCGCTCCCGGCGGGGTCGCGGCCTTCGTGCTTGATGACGGCACCATGCGCAAGGTGGCGGCGGGTTTTGCCGATCGCGAGAGGGGTCTGCCGATGACGCCAAATTCGCGGATGTTGACGGGCAGCGTCGGCAAGACATTTGTCGGCGCCTTGGCCTTGAGCCTCGCCGCCGACGGCGTGCTTGACCTCGACGGGCTCATATCCGCCCAGCTTGGCGACAAGCCGTGGTTTTCGCACCTTCCCAATGGGCCCGACATAACCCTCAGGCACCTGCTCACACATAGCTCAGGCCTTGTCGATCACGTCTACCTGCCCGCCTTTGCCGAACTGGTGGCCGGCAGCAATACAAACCCGGCCAGGGAGGACCTTATCGCCCTGGTGCTCGACCGCGAGCCTTTGTTTGCGGTGGGCGAGAGCTTTTCCTACACCGACACCGGCTATCTGCTCGCCGGCATGGTAATAGAAGCAGCGACGGGGCGGACCTATTACGGGGAGCTGCGCCGGCGTCTGCTCGATCCGCTCGGCCTTACGCTGACCACGCCCTCCGACCACCCGCGCCTGCCGGGTCTGGTGCCGGGCTATCTGCCGCCCGAAAATATGTTGGGCCTGCCGCCGAAAACCCTGGACGAAGCGGGTGGTATGGTCTTCAACCCGGCGGGCGAATGGACCGGCGGTGGCCTTGTGAGCAACTCCGGTGATTTGGCGCGCTGGGCCAAGACTCTCTACGAGGGCAAGGCCATGGCCACGGATTATCTACCGGCACTTCTTGAAAGCGGTTTCCGAGACGACGACTGGAAGGGGCGGGTTTACGGCCTCGGGGTCGGCATCCGCGACACGCCCCATGGCCGGGCCTACGGGCACAGCGGCTGGTTTCCCGGGTATCGGTCCTTCATGGGCTATTTCGCCGACTACGGCGTCGCCGTTGCCGTCCAATTCAATTCCATAGAGGGCGACGGCAGCGAAAACGACCCCCTGGCCATGGCCCAGGAACAGCTACCGGCGGTGATCCTCGGGGCGGTAGAGCCGAGGGGCAAAGATAGTGATAAATGAACGAACCGGTCCCAAAAGACAAAGCAGTGGCGGCCGAAAGGGGGCGTGTCACTATTTGCTTTCTTTCTTGAAATATTCCAGAGCTATTAGAACGAAACGCGCGTACGCCCCAGCCTGACCTCCACCCATCTCGATTGCCACATCAATAGTTTCATAAACTTCTTCGTCTGTGGCGCCCGCCTGCATGGCTTGGCCAAGATGCCATTCCATGCAGGGCTCACATTTAGTAACTATCGAGATCGATAGTGCCATCAGTTCTTTCGTCTTCTTCTTCAATGCCCCGTTGGAGAACGCCTTTTCTTCTAATTTCAAGAAACTTTCATATGTTTTGACATTCTTGAGAAAAGACAAATGAAGTTTCTTTCTATCCTTAATGCTTTGATCAATTTTGCTAATGGTCAAATCAGACATCATAGTCCTCCGCTTTATCCTGTTCTGTTCATCATCAATTACGCTTGCCCAAGGGTGTATATCACTCGTTATCGTCTCCGATCGATTAGCCGGGTTCAAATGCTCGTGTGTGGGTGGCTTCCGGCCCTTCGCCGGTCAGAAGCATAGTCCGGGCGCTCCAAACATGCACTTTCGGTAAATAGTGGTCGGAAAGGATACTCGAGGGTAGGGCACAATTGGCTAAGAGCGAACATTTGGCGGGGCAGTCCAGGCTGCGGCGGCGCCCCGCGAATTGGTTAATAACCGGTTAATAAGTATGTTGTATCACTTGCCATGGGGAGATTTGGCTTGATTACGGGCCTCTAGGGAAGGGGAAGAATGCGGTCTTTGCCGGGTCTTCTTGCGTTGACCACGCTCGTCGCTCTCGCCATTCTGGCGATCGACCTGTCGTTGCCCCTGGGCGTGGCCGGGGGTGTGCCCTACGTGGCTCTCGTGTTGTTGGGTTGGCTCTACCCCGGACGGCGGTTCATTTTTATTCTGGCCATAGTCGGCTCGGTTCTTACCGCGGCCGGTTACCTGTATTCGCCGCCGGGTGGAGAATCCTGGAGTGTGCTAACCAACCGTGGGCTGGCCTTTGCCGTTATTTGGGCGGCGGCCATTTCGCTGATCTGGGCAAGACGGAAGGATGCAGAACCGGAATCCAGCGATTCCCATGAAGGAACCTTGCGGGATGAGCCGATCAAGCGTTTATCCGCCCTATTCCTGATTATGGTGATATTGGTCCTGATTATCGCGGGAACCACGATCACGATCTTCTACAATCAACATATCGAGGAAGCGGCGGACCGTCTCCTCAAAACCACGCAGAGACAGGTCTACCTTATTGAGGCCGTGGCCCGATTCGATGCCAAGTACAGCACCGACTATCCGGAAGGGGCCAAGGCCGCCACGGTGTCTCAAATCATCGACAGCCTCGATCAATATCGGGAATTCGGCGAGACCGGCGAGTTCATGCTGGGCCAACGCCGAGGCAACGACATTGTCTATCTCGGCAGCCGCAACGATCAGGAAATCTTCGGTCAGGCGACCGTGCCTTTTGAGTCGGCACTTGCCGAGCCCATGCGCCGGGCTTTGTCTGGACAATCGGGCACGATGATCGGGCTCGATTATCAGGGCGAGACGGTCTTGGCGGCATATCATATGGTGGAGAACCTGGGCCTGGGCATCATCGCCAAGATCGACATGGCGGAGATAAGAGCATCTTTTGTCCGCGCCGGTGGCACCGCACTAGGTGTCGCTTTTGCCTTCACACTGCTCGGCGGGTTCGGTTTTGTCTGGTTCGGCCAGCTTATCATCCGCGATAAGCGGGAAATCGAGGAACGATACGCTCGGGTCGTTGCTGGGACCAACGACGGAATCTGGGAGCTAAATCTCGTTTCAGGAGAAGCATTTTGGTCCCCAAAGGCCTTTCAAATTCTGGGATACGATCCGAACGAATTCGAGCCCATGTTGGACCCATTCATCGATTGGGTCCACCCGGAAGATCGGGCGCCTGCCTTGGAACATAGGCAAATCCATCTTGATAATGACACGCCCTACGACGGCGAGTATCGTATTCGCTGCAAGGATGACTCGTACAAGTGGGTGCAATGCCGTGGTCAGGTCGAGCGGGATGACGCCGGCAAGCCTTTGCACTTTTCCGGAACCTTCACTGACATAGCCGAACGCAAGGCGGCAGAGAAGTCGCTGAAAGAAAGCGAGGAACGCTACGCTAGGATCGTTGCCGGGACCAACGACGGAATCTTTGATTCGGATATTAGAGCGGGAGAGGAGTACTGGTCTCCGAGAACGTACGAGATTTTGGGAATTGAACAAGATTCCTTTGAGCCCTCATTCAATGCTTTTATCGAGCTTGTCCACCCGGAGGATCTGTCGCGTGTTGAAGAGGCAAGACGTCTTCAGTTTGAAGAGGATGCGCCCTACGACGTCGAGTTACGCTTGCGCCTCAAGGATGGATCGTACAAGTGGCTGCGAATGCGTGCTCAATTGGTGCGGGACGGGGCCGGCGAACCCATTCGCGTAGCCGGCTCCCTCTCCGACATTTCCGAGCGTAAGGAAATGGAAGCCAAAGTAGACCGTCACAACAAGCTGTTGTCGGCGGTAGCGCAGGTGCAGTCGAAGATAATCGCAGCCGGCCATGAAACGGAAGTCTTCGATAATATGCTCGCGAATCTGCTCGATCTGACGGACAGCGAGTATGGCTTTGTCGGCGAAAGGTTCCTGGACGAAGACGGAGGCCCTTACCTCAAAACGCGGGCCATATCCGATATTGCCTGGAACGAGGATACCAGAAAGTTTCATGACGAAAATGTGCCGAGCGGCCTGGTGTTTACCAACCTCAACACGCTTTACGGCGCGGTCCTTACATCAGCCAAGCCGGTATTCGCCAACGAACCGGCGAAAGACCCTCGCAGCGGCGGCCTGCCAGATGGGCATCCACCGCTGAATCATTTTCTTGGCGTTCCCTTGTTTAGTGCCGGGAATGTTGTCGGCATGGCCGGGGTCGCAAACCGTCCGGGCGGTTATACCGCTGAGCTGCTGAAAGAGCTGTCACCCTTCTTGAACGCCATAGGCAGCATTATCGGCTCCCACCGGACCGAGCAGCAGCGTCAAGAGGCTGAGAAGGCGCAGAAAGAAAGCGAGGAGACTCTGGCCAAGGCTCAGGAGATAGCGCACCTCGGAAGTTGGAGTTTGGATATCGAAACCGGAAGCAACGTCTGGTCGGACGAGCAGTACCGTATTTTCGGCCACGAGCCCAACGAGTTTCCCGTGACCTTCGACTATTCCATCAATACAGTCCATGACGACGACCGCAGCGGCGTTCAGGAGGCCGTCCAGCGAGCGATCGACGGGAAGGAGCCGCTCAACACCAACTTTCGCATTGTGCGGCCGGATGGAAAGGTCCGGTTCATCCATGCCCAGGCAGAAGTAGAGCGGTCAAGAGATGGTGCTCCGGTGAGGATGGTTGGCACGACTTTTGACATCACGGGGAGAAGACGGGCCGAAGAGGCATTGGCGCAGTTAAGCGCGAGAAATGAAATGATACTGAATGCCGCCGGCGACGGCATTTACGGTCTTGATCTGGAAGGCCGAACAACTTTTGCCAATCCGGAAGCCCAGAGGATGATCGGCTGGACGTTTGAAGAGATGAGAGGCAAATCACAGCATGATCTCATTCACCATCACAGAGCCGATGGCACGCCCCATCCGAAGATTGAATGCCCGATCTACGCTGCTTTGCACGACGGCAAGGTTCATGTCGTTGACGTCGACGTGTTTTGGAAAAAAGACGGAAGTTCCTTCCCGGTTGAGTATGTCAGCTCACCGATCAGGAGCGATAATAGAATAGTCGGCGCTGTCGTTGTTTTTCGGGACATCACGGAACGCTTACGAAACGAGACAGAATTGAGACAGACAAAGGAACATGCCGAGGCCGCCAATCGCACGAAGACAGAATTCCTGGCCAATATGAGCCACGAACTTCGCACGCCCCTCAACGCGATAATCGGCTTCAGCGACATCATGTCGCAAGAGGGGTACGGCGCACACAGCAGCCCAAAGTATCAAGAGTATGCGAGCGATATAAATGACTCGGGCCAGCATCTCCTGGCTCTCATTAACGATATTTTGGATGTGTCTGTTGTCGAGTCAGGGGGAGTCTCGCTGGATGAGATGCCGGTGGACGTGGTTGCCGTCGTCGACAGTTGCTGCCGCTTGATACAGGGACGAGTTGAAAAGGCCGCCATTTCCTTTTCTTTGCACGCACCGGAAGTTCTTCCATCATTGATGGGAGACGAGCGCAGACTGAAGCAGATTCTCATCAATCTGCTTTCAAACGCGGTCAAGTTCACACCGAGGGGTGGTACTGTCATCCTG
>CAYOOG010000004.1:16762-16983 GCA_964405515.1 uncultured Alphaproteobacteria bacterium
CAAGTTTACACCGTCCGGCGGGACCGTGGCCTTGAGCATCGATGTGAGCGAAGACGGTTGTTTCATCTTCAGAGTTGAGGACACGGGCATCGGAATTGCGCCGGAAGACTTGGAACGCGTCCTCGAGCCATTTGGCCAGGTCCGCGAAGCCGCAACGAGTATTGGCGAAGGGACGGGGCTGGGACTGCCTTTGTGTAAGTCGCTGGTTGAACTCCATGGGG
>CAYOOG010000004.1:16993-43590 GCA_964405515.1 uncultured Alphaproteobacteria bacterium
CGGCGAGGGAACGACGGCTACCGTGCATTTTCCCAAGGAACGCACGATTCTTTCGGCCTGAAAAACCGCTATTTAAGGGGCTTGTAGTGGCTTGCCACGTATTCCTGGACAAGGGCTTGGAATTCCTCGGCGATCTTGGCGCCGCGCAGGGTCACAGCCTTCTCACCGTCAATAAAAACAGGCGCCGCCGGCTCTTCGCCCGTGCCGGGCAAACTAATACCGATGTCGGCGTGCTTGCTCTCGCCCGGGCCGTTGACGATGCAGCCCATGACCGCGAGGCTCATCTTCTCCACACCTACGTATTGCTCGCGCCATTCCGGCATTTTTTTGCGCAGGAATTCCTGAATGGTCTGCGCCAGTTCCTGAAATACCGTGCTGGTCGTGCGCCCGCAACCGGGGCAGGAGGTGACTTGCGGCGCGAAGGATCGTAGCCCCATGGATTGCAGGATTTCCTGGGCCACCACGACCTCGCGGGTGCGGTCGCCGCCGGGCTCGGGCGTCAACGAAACGCGGATGGTATCTCCGATGCCCTCTTGCAGCAGAACCGCCAAGGCCGCCGTCGAGGCGACAATTCCCTTACTGCCCATGCCGGCCTCGGTCAGCCCCAGGTGCAACGCATAGTCACTGCGCGCGGCCAGACTGCGGTAGACGGCAATCAGTTCCTGCACCGACGAGACCTTTGCCGACATTACAATCTTTTCCGGGCCCAGGCCCAATTCGCTGGCGCGTTCGGCGCTGCCAATGGCCGAAGCCACCAACGCCTCGCGCATGACCTGGTTTGCCTCAAGGGGCGTTTCGGCGTCCGCGTTGTCGTCCATCATTTGCGCCAAGAGCTCCTGGTCGAGGCTTCCCCAATTGACGCCGATGCGCACCGGCTTGCCGTACTTGAGAGCCGTCTCGATCATGGTGGAAAACTGCGTGTCGCGCTTTTCCCTGAATCCCACGTTACCAGGGTTAATACGGTACTTGGCCAGGGCCTCGGCCGAGGCCGGGTATTTGGACAGCAGCTTATGGCCGATGTAATGAAAGTCGCCGATCAAGGGCACACCAACGCCCCGCGCGTCCAATAGATCACGGATGCGCGGCACGGCGGCGGCCGCTTCCTCGCGGTCCACGGTGATGCGCACGATTTCCGAGCCGGCACGGGCCAGTGCCGTCACCTGGTCCGCGGTGGCCTCGGCGTCGGCGGTATCGGTGTTGGTCATGGACTGCACGACAATGGGCGCACCGCCGCCAATGGTGACGCTGCCTTGGGACCCACCGCCGATCTGCACGGCCACGCATTTGCGCCGTTCAATACCGTTCTGTTCGTTGGATTCGTTGGTCATGGTGGGGATATTTGCGCCGAACACCAACGCCGGGTCAAGGACGATGTTACTTCGGTTCTTTTATGCCCTCGGCTTCGTCAAGGTCATCGAAGTCATCAAAGTCGTCAAAGTCATCGAAATCGTAGTCCATTTCCGGCAGCGCCAGATCACCATCTGCGCCGTTGGCGGTTATTTCCACGTGGCGGCGCTGGCGGTACATGCTGCGGACGGAGGCGTAGTAATCGACCGAGGTCTCCTCAAGGCTTTCCAGTTCGTCCAACAGCCCGGAATAAAAATCCACCTGATCGACGCCAAACCGCACGAGTGTGAGCTCGCTTCGGCCGTCTGATCGCGCCCAGATATTAAAGGGGTCGGCAAAACTTTCGACGATACGGCCCACGCCGTCGCGCGGTGTTGCCGGGCCGATGAGGGGCACCATGAGAAAAGGGCCGGAGGCCACGCCCCAGACGGCCAGGGTCTGGCCGAAGTCCTCCGGGTGCTTCTCAAACCCCATATCGCTGCCGACATCGATCATGCCGCCCAGGCCAAAAGTGGAGTTGACGATGAGTCGTTCGCCGGTCACCAAGGCCCGCTTGCCTTCACCCTGCAAGAGATCATTGGCCAGGATGAGCGGCCCGCGAGCGTTGTCCAAAACGTTACGCACGGCCTTTCTGAGGAATGACGGCAGGACGGCGCGGTAGACGCGGGCCACGGGCCGCAGAAGTATCTCTTCGAGTTTTCCGTTGAACGAAAACACACCGCGGATCCAGGATTCCCACGGGACGTATTCGTCACTGCTATTGGTGATTTCGTCGACTGTGGCAGCCGCGCCGCTACGCGCCGCCGACGCCGGTCCGGCCCAGGCAGAAGCGCAGATCAGGAGGGACAGGGCCGCAAGAACCACCCGGTAAGCCCGCCAACTGTTCGTGTGTGCGATCATGGCAAAAGTATAGGGCAAAATACGTTAATCCGTCATTGCCGGGTGGCCCCAGGCCGAAATCCTGGCATCGGGCGTAAGGCGCTGTTATATAAGGTTTTTGTTGCCGGAATGGCCCAATAATCCCGGTAGTGCGGCGAGGCGAAGGAGATTGCAGTGCGACAGATGATACGTTTGGCCCGGTTGTGCACCATTCTGCTTTCTCTGCTCTCGCTTGGCTCAGCGCCGGCCTCGGCACAGGCCGACGCGGCAGGCGTAGTTGAGGGCCTCCACGACGTTCTTTTGGTGGTGATGAAGCAGGCCCATGCGACGGACGCGAAAGACCGCTACGCGCATCTCTCGGCGCCGCTCAAGAAAAGCTTTCATCTCGCGCTCATGGCCCGGGTGACCTGTGGGGCTTAGTGGCGAAAGGCGTGCGCCTTGCAAAAGGCCGGCCTGGTCGAGGCGTTCGAGCGTTTCAGTATCGGCACCTACGCCCGCCGCTTTAACGGTTTTTCGGGCGAGAAATTTGAGACCATAAGCGCCAAGCCCGGCCCCAGTGGCACCATGCTGGTGGCGACGCGGATTCTACGCCCGGACGATGAGCCGGTGGGACTTACCTATGTGCTGAAACCATTCAAGGAGGCTTGGCGCATAGTCGACGTGCTGGTCGCCGGAGGCATAAGTGAACTTGCCGTTCGGAAATCAGAAAATCAGGCGGTCTTGAAGAACGAGGGCATCGATGCCCTCATCACCACGCTCAACGGCAAGGCGGACGATCTAATCGCGCCTTAGAGTCCTTGCGGTCCGGCGGGCGCGCTTTTCAGGGAAAACAGCCCGCCTTGGCCAAACCCCAGGCCGATCCAGAACAACTCCCGCATGCGCCGCACCAGCGCCACGGCTACGCCGAGACTTGGCGACCCGGTAAAGGCCGCGCCCAACAACATGAAGACGCCTTCCTGGGCACCCAGGCCCGAGGGGATAAAGAACACTGCCGCGCGGGCCATTTCGCTGACCGCTTGCAGAATGACGGCTTCGGCAAGGCTGATGGGCTGGCCCAAAAGGTCGAACACGACGTAAATCTCCACGGCGCCGAGGGTCCAGGGTATCAAGCCAAGCAGGATGGTCGAGCCCATACGCCCGGTGTGTTCGGTGTAGAACTTGACGAACTGGCGGTCCATTTCCTCAATGGCGCTCAAACGGCCAGCCAACATTTTCCCGGCGCGCCAGCGGCCAAGCCAACCGCCGACCCGGGACGAGAGCCTCAAGCGCTGCAGGGAAAAGACGATCAGCGTGGCCAGGCAGAACGCCAGCAGCCCGGCGGCGATAATCGCCTTGTGCCTGGGACCCAAAGCCTCCGAATCAAGCGTCAGCAGGAAAGCCACGGCCATAAAAATGGCCAGCGCAACCATGTTCACCGTCTTGGCGATAATGACGGCCGCCGTGCCGGTCCGTAAGCCGATGCCGTGATGTTTCTTCAGCAGCACGGCCTTTGCCGGCTCGCCCCCCATGCCGCCGCCGGGCATCACAGCGTTAAAGGCCTCGCCCACCAGCCGCACCCTCCACAGCCGCCGGAACCAGACAAAGTTCAGGGGCGCTTCGGTCAAGACGATCTGCCAGGATAAATTGTTAATCAGGAAGTAGGGCACGGAAATGGCCAAGACGAGCGACAGACCACCGCCCAGGTGCCCGATGCGCTGCATGACCTCGGCGAAATCCGTCTGCCGAAGCACCAGGGCTAGCAAAACCACGCCGACCAGCAGGTAAAGGGTCTTGAGCCACCTCATGGCGCGCTCTTGCTTCTCAGCGCCATCAAGGCCGGCAGAACCACCAGCGTCGAGATCAAAGTCAAGGTAATGGCGATGGTCAGTAACGTACCCATGCTTGAGGTTCCCGGGTGGCCTGAAAGCGCGATGCTGCCGAACGATCCGATTGTCGTGAGCGCACTGAACATCACCGCGCGTGGTGTGCTGGTCAACATGACGTCGTTGGCGCCTCGCTCTGTACGTTCACGCAAGACCAGATGAATGCCGCTCGCCACGCCCAGCCCGAACAGCAGCGGCAGGACGATGACGTTGGCGAAGTTGAAAGGCAGGCCGAAGAGCACCGAGGCGGCGACGGTCAACAGGGCGGCAAGGGTGAGCGGCGCAAAGACCAAGAGCACGTCGCTCGTCCGCCGCAAGAGTGTGAAAAGCAGAATTGAAATAAGCACAACGGCGATCGCCGCCGCCTGGATAAAGGCGGAGACAACGGCTTCCCCGGCGGCCTCGATAATCACCGGCGCCCCAATTGCCCCAGGCGCCACGGTACGAACCTCCTCGACGAAACGGCGCAGTGACGCTCGCTGGCGCAGGTCTTCCTTGGGGTAAACCTCAATACGGGCGCGGCCGTCCGCCGCCACCATGCGGGCGGCAAGACTAGGCGGCAGGTCGCTTTCATCCACGGCCCGGGCGCCAAGCGCGTGCCGCAGGGACTTGAGCCGGGGCGCGAGCGTGGAAAGCAGGCGCTGGTCAAGGTCGCTGGTCACCTCAGGCCCGAAGCCACGCGCCGATTTGAGGCCGTCGAGCGCGGTTGCAAGACGCGCCACCGGGCTCTCCCCTCCCATCATCGTGGCCAGCGTCGATATTCTTTCATGAAAGTGGTTGAGCGCCTTGCCGCGCGCCTCATCGCCGGGTGGTGGGGCGCGGCCGGGCGCGGCGAAGGAGGGCGCAAGGAACAGGGCCGTCGATTCGATCACCTCAAGCTTTTCGCCTTGGTCTTCGGGCACGTAGCTGGCCAGCGTCACCACCTTGTCGACGCTGCCGAGGGGCGCCAGTTGGGCCGCCAGGGCCTTGGCGCTCTCCAATTCGGTGGCCAGGATTTGAATGTTGTAGGGGTTGACCTGTTCGTCTCCCAAAAGCTCATGGATGACCTGAACGGATTCGGTGCCTTCGTCCTTTAGGTGCAAGGGATCGAAATCGAATCGCACGTCGGGCAGCAGGACCGCCGCCGCCAGCCCCAGGCCTACGGCGCCGATGACGATAGGTCGCGCGTGCCGTGCAATGAAGGCGCTGGCCTTTCTGGTGCCGAGCGCGCCCAGATGCGGAGGCGACGGCCCCGGCGTCCACAGCGTCAGCATTGCGGGCAAGACGGTCAAATTGGCGGCCAGCGCGATAAACATGCCGGCTCCCGCGATCAGTCCAAGCTCCGCCAGTCCGACGTAACTGGTCGGCATGAACGAAAAGAAACCGATCATGGCGGCAACGGCTGACAAGGTTAGCGCGCCGCCGACACCTTCCGCCGCCTGGGCCAGCGCCGCGCCGTTGCCGTCGCCCCGGTCGATGCCCTCCTTGTAACGCAGGCCGAAGTGGATACCGAAATCGACGCTGAGGCCAACAAACAACACGGCAAAAGCAACGGAGATCAAATTGAGTGTGCCCACCGCGGCGGTGGCGAAGGCGGCGGTCCAGACCAGACCAGCGACCAGGGTGATAAAGGTGGCGACCACCAGGCTCGGCGCGCGCAGGCCAACGCCAAGCAACAGCGTTACCAGGATGGCGGACAACACCCCGGCAAGACCGAGGCCCTGTTGCACGCTCTTGAGTTCCTCGTGGGCCAGCGCCGCGTCGCCGCTGAGCCGCACCCGGGCACCGTAGCGCCCGGCAAGGTCCAGTTCCACCGCCAAGCGGCGAACCTCGTCAATGGCGTGACCGGCGGGCGCAAGGGACTCGAAGTCGAGCACCGGCTGGGTGATGATGAAGCGTTGGCCGGCGAGTGCGCTTGAATCAGCGCCCATCATCAGGCGGCTCCAGGACAGCCGATCGGGCGCGCCCCGGGCTTGCGCCTCGACAACCCCGGCCATGGCGTCGAAGACAAAATCCATGTTGAGATCCGCCGCGCCGCCCCCGTTTAGACCATTATCAATCGCCAGCTCCAGCACGCCGAACAGGCCGACCAGGCTTGGGTCGTTCCACAGCACGCCCAACATGGGCTGCGCCAGCGCCAGCCGGTCACTCAGGGCGTAGAGATCATCCAGGTTTTGGTAGAGCAAACCGTTTTGTTGGAAGAAGTCTTCCCCCGCCGGATCGTAGACAAAGCCGAATAAGTCCGTGGCCCCGCTCAACCGGGCAGTGAGAAGGTCGGCGGCGGCGTTCACCAGATCAGGGGAAGGGCCGTCGACTACAATGAGGATATTCTTGGAGAATTGTGGAAAGGCGTTTGTGATCTCGATGTCGGCCTGCCGGAACGGTAATTCGGCGGAAAGCATGTCCGTTGTATCGGTATTGATACCGATGTTGCCGACAACGTAGCCACCGGCGGCAACCGTGCCCAGCAGCGTCGCGGCCATCACCGATCCCGCCCATCGCCGGACACCCGTCACCCAGGTCACGAGAAATCCGCTGTATGCGCTCTTCAGTTTTTCGAACAATGCCCCCACCACCGACCGATTTCGCGTGTCACGGGAAATTCCTTAGCACGTTCGGGCGTGGCGCGGGGCAACATTTCTCGCGGAATTGCCAGGTTGTGCAGCGCCATGCCTTGCCGGGCCAAGGCTGCACCGCTAGACTCCGCGCGAATGGGGGAAATTCCTTGCCTGATTTGAAGAGCGAAATGGCGGCCCTGGCCGCCGCCGTGAACGAGACCCTGGAGGCGCTGATCCCGTCAGTCCCCGGTCCCCGGGGCCGCGTCGTGGAGGCCATGCGTTACGCCAGCCTTGACGGCGGCAAGCGCGTGCGGCCGTTTCTGGCCGTCAATACGGCGCGGCTCTTTGATGTGGCCGACGACCACGCTCTGCGTGCGGCGGCGGCGGTCGAAATGGTGCATTGCTATTCCCTGGTCCACGACGACCTGCCGGCCATGGACGACGACGAGCTGCGCCGGGGGCGGCCCACCTGCCACCGGGAATATGACGAGGCCACGGCGATCCTGGCCGGTGATGCCCTTTTGACCCTATCCTTCGAGGTTTTGGCCGATGAGGCGACGCATCCGGATGCCGGTGTGCGCGCCGAGTTGGTCACGGCGCTGGCCCGGGCCGCGGGCGCGGCGGGGATGGTGGGCGGTCAGATGATAGACCTGCAGGCCCAGGGGCTGGCCCTTGACCTGGATGGTGTCACGCAGTTGCAGCAGTTAAAGACCGGTGCCTTGATTGGCGTGGCCTGCGCCGCTGGGGCCATACTGGGTCAGGCAGGCGCCGAAGAACGGCGAGCGCTGGATGCTTACGCCGCGGACTTGGGTCTGGCCTTCCAAATCGCTGATGATCTCTTGGACGTGGAAGGGGATGCCGACATCGTCGGTAAGGCTACGGGCAAGGACGAGGGCGCGGGCAAGGCGACGTTTGTTTCTCTTATGGGAGTGGAAGGTGCGCGCGCCGAAGCCGACCGCATCGTCGAGCGCGCCGAGGCGCATCTTCAACCGTTTGGTGATAAAGCGGTATTGCTCGGCCGGCTTGCCCGCTTTGTGATCGAGCGCAAGGCTTAGCAATAATCCTGCTTGCGGAACCAGGCGATGGCGTCCTCCAGGGCCCGGCGCGCCGGGCGCGGGCTGTAGCCCAATTCCCGCCGCGCCTTGTCTGAGCGGAAATACATCTTCTTGCGCGCCATATTGACGCCGTCAACGGTGACGAAGGGCTCCCGGCCCGAGACCAGCCGTGCCCATATTTCGGCCATATGGGCGATGGGCAGGACGGCGGCGTGGGGCAGGGCGAAGCGCGGCGGCTTGCCGCCGGTGATGTCGGCGACCTGGTGGAGAATCTCCCGCAAGGCCATGTCCTCACCGCCGAGGATGTAGCGCTCCCCGGTCTTGCCCTCTTGGAATGCCAGCCAGTGGCCCTCGGCCACATCATCCACGTGCACCACGTTTAGTCCGGTGTCCACATAAGCCGGCATGCGGCCCGCCGCCGCTTCCACGATCATGCGGCCCGTGGGTGTTGGTTTGATATCGGCGGGGCCGATGGGCGTGGACGGATTGACGATGACGATATCCAAACCTTCGTCTTGGATCAGGCGCCGGACTTCCTCTTCCGCCGCATATTTGGATCGCTTGTAGGGCCCGATCATGGCGTCCAGGTTTGAGGGTGTGTCTTCGTCCGCGGGCGTGCCGTCCGAAGTGGTCCCGAGCGTGGCCACGCTGCTGGTGTAGACCATGCGTTCGGCGCCCGCTTCAGCCGCCGCCAGTAGCACGTCTCGTGTGCCTTGGCGATTGGTGGCCATCATGGCCGTCTCGTCGGGCACCCAGAGCCGATAGTCGGCGGCCACATGAAATAGTCCCTTGCAGCCCTTGGCCGCCCGCTCAAGAGAGGCACGGTCGCAAAGGTCTCCTTCGGCGACTTCCACGTCCAGTCCGGCCAGATTTCGGCGGTCGCTGCCGGGCCGGGCCAGGGCGCGCACGGCTTGGCCTTCGGACAACAGCCTGCGTGCTACGCTTGAGCCCACGAAACCCGTCGCACCCGTCACCAAAATCGTCATACTGCTGCCTCACAAAGCCTTGCAAATCCTTACTATGCCGAGGCGTGTTGTCAATGCGCCTCTTATGGTCTCTTGGGGGCCCCTCGCCAAAGCGCCCCAGCCTACTTTATAGTGGTCAGTCAGGGCCAAGCGCGTTAAATGAGTGCCGCGCCATCGATGCGGGCGACCGGGGGCGACAAGGAAGCGATATGTCATCCAATGTTGGCAGGAAAATCAAGGTTGTTCTGGCGCAGCCTCGGGGCTTTTGCGCAGGCGTGGAGCGCGCCATCGAGATCGTCGAGCGTGCCTTGGAACTCTATGGCCCGCCGGTCTACGTTCGCCACGAAATAGTCCATAACAAACGGGTGGTGAGCTCGCTCAGTGCCAAGGGCGCCGTATTTGTCGAAGAGCTGGAAGAAATTCCCGAGGGTGCGGTCACCATCTTCAGCGCCCACGGCGTGTCCCAGGCGGTCGAGGACGAGGCCAGGTCGCGCAAACTGCCGGTGGTCGACGCCACCTGTCCGCTGGTCTCCAAGGTGCACAAGGAAGGTCAGAACCATGTGGGCTCTGGCCGCGAGGTCGTGCTTATCGGCCACGAAGGCCACCCGGAGGTGGAAGGCACACAAGGCCGTATTCCAGGCGGCGTTCATCTGGTCACCAAAGCCACTGATGTGGCAAAATTAACGGTGCCGGATGACAAGAACCTAGCCTACGTGACGCAAACAACCTTGAGCGTGGACGATACCCGCGAGGTCATTGATGCCTTACAAAAAGCCTACCCGGATATTGTCGGGCCGGACGTCAAAGATATCTGCTACGCCACGCAAAACCGACAAGCCGCGGTGCGGCAACTAGCGGATGCAGTCGACATGATCCTTGTGGTCGGCGCTCAAAACAGCTCCAACTCCAACCGCCTGCGCGAGATCGGCGCCGAGATCGGCGTACCCAGCTACCTGATTGACGACGCGGACAGCCTCGACCCGGCATGGCTTGACGGCATTGAGACGGTGGGCATTACTGCTGGGGCCTCGGCACCCGAGGATCTGGTGCAGGAACTTATTGACCGATTGAGCACTTACGGCCAAGTCGAAGTGGAGCCGCTCGACGGCGTTGAAGAAACTGTCCGCTTCAAGCTGCCGCGCGAACTGGCCGACAGCGCAGCCAAGAGGGCCTGAAATGTCCGTACCCATCATTCAGCAAGCGCGCGTCGGCGCCTATATCATCAAGCAAATGCTTCTGGGCCGTCGCAAGTACCCGCTCGTGCTGATGTTGGAGCCTCTGTTCCGCTGCAATCTGGCCTGCGCCGGGTGCGGTAAGATTGACTATGAGGATGACATTCTCGACCGGCGCCTGAGTGTCAAGGAATGCCTGGACGCGGTTGACGAATGCGGTGCCCCGGTGGTCTCGATTCCCGGTGGCGAGCCGCTTATTCACCGGGAAATGAATGAGATCGTGGAGGGCATCGTGGCGCGCAAGAAATTCGTCTATCTGTGCACCAACGCGCTTCTGCTGGAAAAGAAGCTCGACCTCTTCACACCCTCGCCCTATCTGACCTTTTCGGTTCACCTGGACGGGCTTGAGGCCCACCACGACAAGGCGGTTTCCCAGGAAGGCGTTTTCAAGCGCGCGGTCTCCGCCATCCGGGCCGCTCAGGAAAAGGGCTTCCGCGTTAGTATCAATTGCACGCTTTTCGACCAGTTGACGGCGAGCGAGGCGGCGGAATTTTTTGATTTCGCTTGTGGTGAGTTGGGCGTCGAGGCGGTCACAATTTCGCCCGGCTACGCCTACGAACGGGCGGCGGACCAGGACCATTTTCTCAACCGCCGCCGCACAAAGGAATTATTTCGCGACATTTTCCGTCTGCAGGAGGGGCGCGGCTGGCGATTTTCCCAATCCAGCCTGTTTATGGATTTCCTCGCCGGCAACCAGCAGTACCGCTGCACGCCCTGGGGCAACCCGACGCGTAACATATTCGGCTGGCAGCGCCCTTGTTATCTGGTTGGCGAAGGCTACGCCGATAGTTTCAAGGGTCTGATGGAAGAGACCGAGTGGGACGATTATGGCATCGGCAATTATGAAAAGTGTGCGAACTGCATGGTCCACTGCGGCTTCGAGCCCACGGCCGTTACCGATACCGTGACCCGGCCGTGGAAAGGCTTGAAAGTAGCCCTGTTCGGGATCAATACGGAAAAGCCCATGGCGCCCGAGATTTCGTTGGACAATCAGCGCCCCGCCGAACTCATCTTCGAAGGACTTGTTAAGACTCTGTCAGAACGCAAATCCGGCACCGGCGAGCACAGCGACGCGGCGTAGGGTTGCAAATGCCTTGCCGCTGTCACGGGCAAGAGCAATTAGCGTAAGAACTTCCCAAGGCCGCGCCAACAAACCCGCAAGCACAGAAATTCGCCTGGTTTCACCGGACGGTCCCACGCCGCCGAGCGCGGCCCGGGGCAGGGCCCGCCCCGCCGGATCGGCAATAGCACGCAAGGCCATGAAAGGCACGCCGGCCGCCTGAGCGGCTAATGCGATAGCGTGGCTCTCCATGTCCACCGCGGCGGCGCCGGTCGAGCGAAAACTTTCCTGCTTTTCGCCTGGTTTTGCAAGTACGCGATCAACTCCGGCAAGGGGGCGCTCCACGAAGTTCAGGCGGTCCGTGAAATGCGCGGCAAGGCGTTTTCGCCATTCGATATCCGTTGGCAGCACCGGGCCGGTGGGCGGCACCACTTCCGTCGCCAGGACCAGGGTGCCGGGGGTTAATGCCGGATCAAGGCCGCCGGCGACCCCAAAACTGACGAGGGCTTCGCAGCCCTGGGCTATCAGGCCTTCGGCCGCACCGCTGGCGCGCGCCGGGCCGGGACCGCAGGTGGATATCAAGGTGGTTTCGCTAGGGGCTCCGCTCAGGCAGTGGGCTTCCCGTTTAAGGGCCGTGATGATGCCGACCTGAGAGTCCTTCTTGCCCATATTGAACCATTTGACCGGAGTTATTTATGCCGTGGCACGGCGCGTTCCGCCATGCGATGTGGGGCATCGGATAAGGGACGCGCCAAAGCCACGGCGTAAAAGAAACCAGCCTACGGTGGGGCAAATCGGCCCCCTGTGTGTGTTGCGACCCTCGCCCGATATACCATATCGCGCTTCGCGTCGCGTCTTCCCAGAAAACCGATTTGCACCCATCAAATTGATCCAATATGGGCAAAAAGGACTCTGGCCAATCAAATGCCGTATTGGGGCCGCGGCGAGTTGCTCTTGCAGAGGTTGTTGTACCGGGCAATGGCCCAAAGAGGGAAATAGGCCGAATAGCCGTGGTAGCGCAGGTAGAAAATGCGCGGGAAGCCGACGGCGTTGTAAAAGTCCTCGTCCCATTTTTCGGCCTTGCGGGGGCTTTCCGTCAGGTATCGAATGCCGCGCGTGACGCTTTCGCTGTTCACCTCACCGGCGGCCATGAGGCCGAGCACGGCCCAGGCCGTCTGGGACGGAATGCTGACTTTCGATTCGCCGCGCCGTTCCTGCCAGTAGGTGGCGCAATCTTCGCCCCAGCCGCCGTCGTCGCGTTGCTGGGCTTTCAACCAGTCTACGGCCCCGCGGATGTAAGCCGCGTTCATGTTCTCGTCCGCCGCATTGAGTGCACAAAGCACGGACCAGGTGCCGTAAATAAAATTCGTGCCCCAACGCCCGAACCATGAGCCGTCGTCTTCCTGCTGCTCCCTCAAGTAAGCAATGCCCCGGGCCAGCGCCGGATGATCCTTGGCATAGCCCAATTGCGCCAACATACTGACGCAGCGGGCGGACACGTCCGCCGTCGGCGGGTCCAAAAGCGCACCGTGGTCGGCGAAAGGAATGTGCTCAAGCAGGTAATATTCATTGTCCGCGTCGAAAGCGCCCCATCCGCCGCTCTTGCTTTGCATGCCGATGACCCATTCGGCGCCACGCTCGATCGCTTCGCGGTACTTGACCGGATCGGCGCGATGCAAGGCCATGACTACGACCGCCGTATCGTCGACATCAGGGTAATAGTCGTTCCAATATTGGAAAGCCCAGCCGCCCGGGCGGACGTGACGGCGGTTGGATTTGAAGTCTCCGGCGACCTCCAATACCTGTCGGCCCAGAAGCCACTCCGCGGCGCGGCTGATGGCCGGGTCGTCGGCGTCTAATCCGGCCTCCTGCATGGCATGCATGGCGAGGCAGGTGTCCCACACTGGCGACAGACAGGGCTGGCAATAGCAATGGTCGTCCTTGAAAACGAGAAGCTTATCGACGGACTTGCGCGCCGCCACGTAATCCGGATCGTCGCGCGAATAGCCAAGGGCGTCATAGGCCATGACCGTATTGGCCATGGCCGGGAAGATGCCGCCCAGGCCATCTTCGCCGTTCAAGCGCTCGGCCATGAAATGCAGCGCCTTGTCGATGGCCCGTTGCCGCAGCCAACGCGGCGAATAGGGCTCCACAACGCGCAAAAGCCGGTCAAGGCCCAACATGGCGTCACCGATCCAATGACCGGTGGGATTATGGAGCGGCAGACCGGCGAACTGTTCGCCGTTCACAAAAAGCTCATGGATGTCGACGTTGCGGGGATTTCTTGCCCTTGGTTTGAGCGCCGCCAAAATCAGCAGGGGCGCGATCACCGTACGCGACCAATAGGAAACCTTGTTGATGTGGAACGGGAACCAGCGCGGCACGTGCATGACTTCAACCGGCATCACAGGCGCCGCGTCCCATGGTAATTGCCCGTACAGGGCCAGCGCGAAGCGCGTAAAGATATTCACTTTCGCGGCACCGCCATGGGCGCGAATAGCTTCGCGCGCGCGGATCATGTGGTCCTCATCCACATCGTCGCCGATCATCTTTAGGGCGAAATAAACTTTCACGCTAGCGCTGACATCGAGGTCGCCGCCGTGGAACAACGGCCAACCGCCGTGTTCCTCCCGGGTGGAGCGGAGGTACTTACCGATCCGCCCTTCGACCTCGTCGTCGGGTTCGCCGAGGAAATGATTAAGCAGAATATATTCCGCCGGGATAGTGGCGTCGGCCTCCAGCTCATAAATCCAGTGGCCGTCCTCGGCCTGGCGTTCCCGCAAGGCTTCGGTTACGTCGCCGATCAAGGAATCCAGATGTTGCCGTTCCGGCTCGGTTGCTGGCTGCCCCTTAAGGGCTTTGACTGTATTATCGCCGTTCGTCATGACAGGGCATAAGTGCTTCAAAACCAAGGCTTTTGTCAAGGTGCCGTGCAGTTTAATTCGACTAATTATTGCATAATTGCGGTGGCTGCGGTGTGGCCTGATCGCACGGCCCCTTCGATCGTGGCGGGTAGGCCCGTATCGGTCCAATCGCCCGCCAGATAAAGGTTTCCACCGGCAGCAGCCACCCCTGGGCGGCGTGATGCTTCCCCGGGTGTCTGGGCGAATGTTGCTCTCTTTTCCTTAATAATTCGATGTACGGGCAGAGGTTCTCCGGGCCTATCCAGGGCTTTGGCCACATCCCGCCACAGCAGGTCGGCGATGCGCTCGGCGGGCTCTTCCGCAAGGGAATCCGCGGCACTCACCGTAACCGAGGCAATGCCGTCGCGCAGGAAAACCCACTGGGCTGTACCGCCCAACAGGCCCAGAATTGGCGGCTGGTTGCTCGGCCGGGCCAGCCGGAAATGGCCATTGACGATGGCGCGGCTGCCTGTAGGCACTGAAAGCTCGGGCAGGAGTGTCGCCACGGTGGCCGGGGGCAAGGCAAGAACCACACTATCCCCTTTGCCGTACTCAACCGCGCCCTCCGCGAAGTCGAGAGTCCCGCTATCCGGTCGGTCTCGCTCCGGGCCTCGCGCCAGGCCTTTCAGGCGCCAGCCGAAACGGATTTCAGCGTCGTTTGCCCGCAAATAGGCCAGCGCCGGGTCGATGAAGGTCTGGCTGAGGCCCTCTTGGGCCATTCGGGGGTGGCAGGCGGCCTCGCCCCGCCCGAAAGTCTCCCGCAGCACCGCCCACAAAAGACCGGCGTCTCCGTCAGCGGTACTGGTATTCAGGACGGCAACCGCCAGGGGCTCCCAGAGGCGGCGAAAAAGGACGCTCTCGCGGTCCAGGCATTGTTCCACGGTGGCCTCCGGCCCAGCCCGGCGAAGGCGCAAGCCCTGCAGATAGTCAACGGCGCTGGTGCCGGGCACCCTGCGGGCGGCTGAAAATATCCACCAGGGCAGGCGCCCAATGTTGGGCCGCACCGTCCAGCTCTCCCCGCTTTCGAGGTCGCAAAAGGAAATTTCGGAACGCGCGGGCCCGGCCAAGGTGTGGGCGGCGCCGATTTCCTCCAAGTAGGCCAGCGCCGACGTGTTGCCGCTGAAGAGCAGGTGATTGCCGTTGTCGATCAGGCAGTCGAGAACATCATCGTGGTAGGAGCGACAACGCCCGCCCGCCTGACCGGCGGCTTCGTAGAGAAGCACCTTGCGGCCAGTTCCCACGAGGCGCACAGCGCACGCCAATCCGGCCAGGCCGGCGCCTATGATGTGAACAGTGCCGGTCATAGCAACCCGTATCGCAGGGCGATCCAGAGCTTTTCCAGCTTGGACAGCCGCACCGAATCATACGGGTTCCGCCAGCCGCGCTTCTTCAGGCGCTCGAAGGTGCGACCGTAGACTTCCATCATCATCCGGGCCGGGCGCGTGGCCCGGCGGTCGCAGTCGGCGATCAGGGCCCGGGCCTCGGCGAAGCGCTCTTCAATGACCGGGACCAGTTCCGCGCAGACCGCGGCCAGGCCGGGGTGGTGGGTAACGGTCAGGGCGTCCGCGGCCTCGTCAATGCCGTGCTTTGCCAGCAGGTCCTGGGGTAGGTATATGCGGTCAATATGGGCGTCCTCGGTTATATCGCGCAAAATGTTGGTCAATTGCAGGGCGTGGCCGAGCGCGCCCGCCAGACGGTCGCCGGACTCCCCGGGCACGCCGAAGATGGGGTTGGACAACCGCCCCACGGCGCAGGCGACGCGGTCGCAATAGGTCTCAAGGGTCGCCATGTCTCGGATCCTCACCTGCCCGCCCGCGTCCATTTCCATGCCTTCGATGACGGCCAGGAAATCCGCCTGCTTGAGTTCGTAGCGGTGGGCGACTGGCTCAATGGCGCGGCCCAGGGACGACTGCGGCTCGCCCGCAAAGACCCGAGCAATTTCCTCCCGCCATTGGGACAGGCGTTGCCTCTTGTCGGCCTCCTCACCGGGCTCATCCGCGATATCGTCCACCTCCCGGCAAAACGCGTATACGGCATACATGGCGCGGCGCTTTTCGAGAGGCAGTAGGCGCATGGCCCAGTAAAAGGACGATCCCGATCCCTTGACCAGACGCTCGATATCATCCGTGCTTGCGGCTGCGTTGGCTGTCATGGGCTCATGGTTGCACGGAATGGCGGCGGCCCGCCACTTTCCATCAATACCGGCGGCCCTTCCATTGGCCGGGCGTGTTTCGCCAGTGGCGGCGCGCCGAATCCAGGGTCATGAGTGTATAGAGGAAGGCGGCCAGGGGGAGAGCCAAGGCGGCCCAGGCCGGCTGGTTGTAAAGTTTGAGCGTTGGCCAATAGAGCGCCGCCATCAAAGCCCAAGCTGCGCCACCCATGGCCGCCGTGGCGCCGTCACCGCTGGCCAGTCCCGCAAGCAAGCATAGGGGCGGCGCCAGATAAAGAACGGCCATGCCGATGACCGTGCCGAGCAGCAGGACAAATGAATGGCGAAGTTGAACGAAGGCCGTGCGCGCCACCATATCCCAAACCTCGCCAAGATTTTCGTAGGCTCTCAAGCTCGCTGTCCTTTCGTCCAGGCCGAGCCAGATAGGCGCTCTTGGTTTGAGCAGAGCGGCCAAGGCGCAATCATCTATCAGGCGGTCGCGAATCGCCTCCAGGCCACCGGCCGCCTCGAAGGTCTCGCGGTGGACCAGCATGCAGCCACCCGCCGCCGCCGCCACGCGCCTGTTCCGGTCGTTGACCCATGCAAAGGGGTAAAGCTTCTGGAAGAAAAACACGAATGCCGGAATAAGCAGGCGCTCCCAGCGGCTCTCGCAACGCAGCTTGACCATGAGGGAGGTTAGGGCCAGATCGTCTTCCTCGGCCTTGGCAACAAGGCACTGAAGGCCGGAAGGGTCGTGCCCGATATCGGCATCGGTAAAGAACAGGTATTTGACGGCCGGCGCAATGACATTGGAGGAGCGCAGAGCGGATTCCATCGCCCAAAGCTTGCCGCTCCAGCCGGGCGGCAGGGGCTCGGCCTCGACGGTTGTGAAGGGAATGCTGCTTACCGCGGCCTTGGCGGCGTTGCGGGCGATTTCCGTCGTGCCGTCTTCGCTGTGGTCGTCCACCATGACGACATAAAATGTCCCGGGGTATTCCATGCGCAACAGGGACGTCACGCCGGCGGCGATGGTTCCGGCCTCGTTACGCGCCGGTACAATGGCCAAGACGGCGGGCCAACGCTTGCCTTCCGGCAGGGAAGCTTCGCTGTCGACCTCTTGATTTGGCAGCCGCTGATCGGCACGCCAAAACCCGCCCCGGTTAAGGAAAAGGAAGACCCAGCCGGCTAGGGCGATCGCAGCGGCCAATCCAGGAACGTCAGTGGTCAGGGGCTCGATCATACCAGGGAGCCGACGGCGCCGCGGCAACAGGCCAAAAGGAATTCTGATTTGCTGAGTTCCACGCGCCGCGCTAGGGGGTCGTTACGCCGCAAGAGACGGGAAAGCCGCCGGGCAATGCGGATGATAGCGCCGGATTCCATGGCCAGACGTCGGCTCCTGAGCCCGCGCGGCAGGGCCTCGGCCTTATCCAGCAACCGGTCCACGCCGTCCAGTGCTTGCTCCTGTACCTTGCGCAAGGCCGGTGATGTAGCGCTTCCGCCCAGGTCGGAAATGTCCGCGCCTTGGGCCGCCAGCCAGTCCTGGGGCAAATAGACCCGGTCAATCTCTGTGTAATCCTCGCCGCAGTCTTGCAAATGGTTGATGATCTGCAAGGCAATGCATAAGGCGTCCGAAGGCCCGTAACCGTCGGACGAGCCGTCGTGCAGGTCGAGCAGATACCGCCCCACGGGTGCCGCGGACAATTCGCAATAGCCGATCAGTTCGCCCCAGTCAGCGTATCGCGCCTTGATCGCGTCCTGTTTGAAAGCGGCCAGCAGGTCGAGGCAGTGCCTTGCCGTAGTGCCTGTTTCGGCCAGGCTGCGGCGCATAGCCACGGCCTTTGCCAGGGCCACTTCATCATCGATCTTGCCGGTGAGGGCGTCTTTGAAGGCATCCAAGCGCCGCACCTTTTCTTCAGCGTTCAATTTCGGATTATCCGCTATGTCGTCGGCGGCACGGGCAAAAGCGTAAAATGCTGCAATATGAGGGCGAACGGCCGCCGGCAACAACCACGAGCCGACGGGAAAATTCTCGTAAGCGACGTCCTTGCCCGAAGGTGTTTCCATTGCCGTCTCTTCCAGGATCGTCGCCAAGTTCCGAAGGCGCCTGCCGATGATGGCAAATGCGCGGCGCTCTGTCCATGCTCCCGGACCCCGGTCCCAGGTCAAAAAACTTATACACAACAGTTATTTAGGCGTTGAGAACGGGGTTTGTTGCGTGTAGTGTATTGCCCGGGCTGTGGCAATGGCGCAAGGGGCTTTTTCTTACACGCGAACAATACCCGAACGGGCGGAGTCCATGCCACGTCGAGACTAGAGATGACGTTGCGGCCAAGATTCTAGGAGACGAAGAATGGTTAGTGGAACCGTAAAGTGGTTCAATGCCATTCGTGGCTACGGGTTTATCGAGCCGGAGGACGGCTCGAGCGACGTGTTTGTGCATATTTCGGCTGTAGAACGCGCCGGTATATCGTCTTTGACCGAAGGGCAGAAGATTGAGTACGAGCTCAGCGATGCGCCGGACGGTCGAAAATCCGCGGACAATCTGAAGGCCGTTGAATAGCCGGGGAACAACGGCCCTTTGATTTTCAGAGGTTAATTTTCCGAAAGAATGGCTTGGTAGACTTCGCGGTCTATGTTGCCGCCGCTCAGCACCAGGCCCACTCGGGCCGGGAGCGCGCGGCCCTCGGCACTCTCTCTTAGCAAGGCGGCCAGCGGCGCGGCGCCCGCGCCCTCGGCGATATTGTGGGTATCGGTGAAGTAATGCCTCATGGCGGCCTTGATCTGGTCGTCGCTGACCTTGGCTATTCGGTCGGCCCCTTCGAGAATAACCTCCAAGGCTTCGGGGGTCGGTACCCGGCAGGCGACGCCGTCAGCCATTGTCTCCACCGTTGGCGTGGATACAGCTTTGCCTGCGGCGAACGACAGGGCGTACATGGGAGCGCCCTCGGCTACGACGCCGACAATTCTGGTCTTGAGTTCAAGCGCGTCCCTCGTCACGATCATTGAGCAGATGCCCGAGCCCTGACCCACGGGAACGTAAACCTCATCAAGGTCCGCGACCGCCGAGAGGAACTCCAGGCAATAGCTGGCAACGCCCTTGATCAGCCAGGGGTGGAAGGAAGGCACCATGTGCAGATTGCGCTTCTCCGCCAGCGCCACGGCGTATTCGGCGGCTTCTTGAAAGTCATCCCCGTGCTCCACCAGTTCCGCGCCGAAGGCGGCCATGGCGGCGTTTTTTTCGCGGCTGTTGCCGTGGGGCGCGACAACCACGGCGGGCAGGTTCGCCGCCCGCGCGGCCATGGCGACGCTCTGGCCGTGGTTGCCCCGGGTAGCCGTGATAACACCATCGACCTTGGCGTCGGAGCGCAGCAGCTCATGTACATAGGTTATGCCGCCGCGCACCTTGAAAGCGCCGATGGGCGTGTGATTCTCGTGCTTGACCCAAACCTCGGTGCCGCAGCGCTTGCTTAATAGGGGCCAACATATCTGCGGCGTCGGGTTGATTGTGCGATGGACGAGTTCCGCCGCCGCTTCAATTTCCTTAAGCGGGATCATTGAATGACTCCCTGCTGCCGCAAACCGTCGATTTCGGATTGCGCCAGCCCTAACTGTTCGCGCAGCACATCGTCCGTGTGTTGGCCAAGGGTCGGCGGCGCGGCCTCATAGTCCACCGGCGTCGCCGAGAATCGAAAAGGCGCCGCCACCTGGGGCACGCTGCCGGACAGGGGATGGGGAAGATCGATTCTAAGGCCGCGGTGGCGGACCTGGGGATCGTCGAACACTTCATCCAGGTTGTTGATGGGCCCGCAGGGAATGCCGGCCTCATCCAGCGCCCTATTCCAATGGGCCCGGCTCTCGCGCGCCAAGATCTCGCTCAATATCGTGACCAGAGCCTCACGGTTCTTGACCCGGGCGTCGTTCGTGGCAAAACGCGGGTCGCTCACGCATTCCGGACAGCCCAGGATTTCGCAAAGCCGCGTGAACTGCGCCCCGTTGCCGATGCCGATAATCAGATCGCCGTCGCTGCAGGCGAACACCTGATAGGGCACGATATTGGGGTGGGCATTGCCAAGCCGGCCGGGCGGGGCGCCGGAGATCAAATAATTCATATTCTGATTGGCCATCATGGCCACTTGGGCGTCCAATAGCGCCATGTCGATATGCTGGCCCTCGCCGGTCTTGTCGCGGTGGGCCAGCGCCGCCAGGATGGCCACAGTGGCGTACATGCCGGTCATCAGGTCGGCAACCGCAACACCTACCTTTTGCGGGCCACCACCGGGTTGACCGTCCTTCTCGCCGGTAACGCTCATCAGGCCGCCCATGCCCTGAATGACAAAGTCGTAACCGGGCTTGCCCGCGTAGGGACCGGTCTGGCCGAATCCGGTAATAGAGCAATAGATCAGGCCGGGGTTATCCGCCTTCAGGTCGTCGTAGCCAAGCCCATACTTGGCGAGGCCGCCGACCTTGTAGT
This sequence comes from uncultured Alphaproteobacteria bacterium, assembly GCA_964405515.1. Classification (GTDB taxonomy): domain Bacteria; phylum Pseudomonadota; class Alphaproteobacteria; order JAPYRI01; family JAPYRI01; genus CAYOOG01. Next base: position 37,454 of record CAYOOG010000004.1, read on the forward strand.
TCTCTATAAGAACGTCTGCCGTCTTGGCGAGCGCGCGGACCAGTTCCTGTCCGCTTGGGGCCGCGATATCCACGGCGACGGATTTCTTGCCTCGGTTGGCGGCAAGGTAGTAGGCGGCCTCCGCCGTCGGCGTGCCGTTTTCAGCCATAAGGTAAGGCGGGCCCCAGTGGCGCGTGTCGTCGCCGCTGCCCGGCCTTTCCAGTTTCACCACTTCGGCGCCCAAGTCCGCCAGATTCTGCGCCGCCCAGGGGCCGGCCAGAATCCGGCTCATGTCGAGGATTCGAATGTGCGAAAGGGGCCCGGTCATAAAACAGCGGTAACGCCGTCAGGTGATCAGGTAAAGGCCTGAATGCCGGTTTGCGCCCGTCCCAGAACCAGGGCGTGAATGTCGTGGGTGCCTTCCAGGGTATTGACCGCTTCCAGGTTCAAGACATGGCGAATGACGTGGTATTCGTCCGAAATGCCGTTACCGCCATGCATGTCGCGGGACACGCGTGCGATATCCAGGGCCTTGCCGGCGCAATTGCGCTTCAACAGGCTGGCGGCCTCGGGGGCCAGTTTTCCCTGATCCTTCAGGCGGCCGGCTTGCAGACAGGCGTGCAACCCGAGGGTCACTTCCGTCTGCATGTCCACCAGCTTTTTCTGGATCAATTGGTTGGCGGCCAGGGGCCTGCCGAACTGGGTACGCTCCAGCACATAGTCCCGCGCCGCGTGCCAGCAGAACTCAGCGGCGCCCATGACACCCCAGGAAATGCCGTAGCGGGCATTGTTGAGACAACCGAAGGGGCCAGATAAACCCTTGGCGCCGGGCAATTGGTTTTCCGCCGGTACGAAAACGTCGTCCATGACAACCTCGCCGGTGGCCGAAGCTCGCATGGAAAACTTACCTTCGATCTTAGGCGTCGTCAGGCCGTCCATGCCGCGCTCTAATACGAAACCTCGGATAATGCCTTCATCGTCCTTGGCCCAGACCATGAAAATATCGGCAATAGGTGCGTTGCTGATCCACATCTTGGCGCCGTTGAGGCGAAACCCGCCGTCTGCCGTGCGGGCGCGGGTCTTCATGCTGCCGGGGTCGGAGCCATGATCAGGCTCGGTCAGGCAGAAACAGCCGACAAATTCACCGGTGGCCAATTTGGGCAGGTATTTCTCCCGCTGTTCGTCCGTGCCGTAGGCGTGAATGGGGTGCATGACCAGGCTTGATTGCACGCTCATGGCGGAGCGGTAAGCGGTATCGACGCGCTCCAACTCGCGGGTGGCCAAGCCGTAACTTACATAGTTCACGCCGGAACAGCCGTAACCCTCGATGGTCGGCCCCAATAGGCCCAATTCGCCCAATTCCGACATGACCTCGCGGTCGAAGGTTTCGTTGCGGTGAGCTTCCAGGATGCGGGGCATCAGTTTGTCCTGGGCGTAGGCGCGGGCGGTGTCCCGCACCAAGCGCTCTTCTTCCTCAAGCAGGTCTTCGAGGTGCAGCGGGTCATCCCACTGAAAGGATGCTTTAGCGGCTTCTTTTGTCACGATGGCTCTCCATGGAAAATTTCCAGGCACAATAGGGATTCTGGCGGCCCGACGCAACGTAAGGCGATGGCTATGGGGCTTTTGCGAACGACTTTCACGGCAATGTGTTTCCACCCTGGGGGAAATCCTGTCTATAGTCCACCGCACAGCCCCAAAATCCCCAAGAAGTCCAAGGAGGAGAATTCCGTGCGTATATCTGCTTCCCTGCTCGGCGCTCTGATGTGTTGCCTGACCCTGGTCCCTGCCTCGGCGCAGCAAGACTATTCCAAGGTTCAAATCAAGACCGTACCGGTAGCCGAGGGCATCCACATGCTCATGGGGGCAGGCGGCAACATCGGCGTATCCTCGGGCGAGGACGGCGTGTTTCTGATTGACGATCAGTTCGCACCACTGACCGAAAAAATTCTTGCAGCCGTTGCCAAGATCAACGATGGGCCGGTTCGGTTTGTCCTCAACACCCACTGGCATGGCGATCACAGCGGCGGCAACGAAAATCTTGGCAAGGCAGGTGTTGTCATCGTTGCCCATGACAATGTCCATAAGATGATGAGCGTGGAACAGTTCCAGGAGTTTTTCGACCGCACGGTCCCGGCGTCTCCGAAGGATGCGCTGCCGGTCATTACCTATAGCGACAACATCAGTTTTCATTTGAATGGCCAGGAAATACATGCCTTCCACGCTCCGTCCGCGCACACCAATGGCGATTCCATCATCCATTTTCGCGATTCAAACGTGTTCCACATGGGGGATACCTATTTTGCCGGAATGTATCCGTTTATCGACCCGGCAAGCGGTGGAACCGTGGAGGGTGTGATTGCCGCCGCTGATACGGTTCTTGAATTGGCGGATGGGGACAGCAAGATCATTCCCGGCCATGGGCCGCTGTCCAATAAGGCCGAACTCAAGGTCTACCGCGATATGCTGGCCACCGTGCAAGAGCGAGTGGCCGCGGCCATTGCCGCCGGTCAAACCGAGGATGAAGTGGTAGCGGCGGGCATGCTCGATGATCTGGACGAAGAATGGGGTAAGGGATACTTCACGTCCGAGCGCTGGTTGCGCTTGATTCATGCCATTGAAACGAGGTAGGAATCGCTCATGTTTGATGAGGCTGCAGGGCATTATCATTCAAGGTCGTAAATCGCTGCGGTTTTCGACCCATCAGAGGGATTTTCCATGAATCTGAATTTGACGAGGCCTCCGCTTGGCGTGGGGGCGATTTCCGTGATCGCATTTTCGGTTTTGGCCACGTCCGCCCTGGCTGGCGATTGGTATGCCGAGGTTCGCGGCGGCGCCAGCCTGGTGAGTAATGCAAGCGAGACCGGTGGGATTGTCGAAATCACAAATGATTACAACACGGGTTACAGTATCTCCGGTGCCCTGGGCTACAGCTTTGCCGATCATTTCCGCACGGATTTGGAGTTCTCTCACCGCAGAGCTGGCAACAGCGGCGGTTTTACCGAGAACGTGCAGGCTTTTGTGCCCTGTGGCGAGTTTGCCGGCGATCCGTGTCTGGATCCAGCCACACGTGGACGGGTTTCAGCGCAATCCGTCATGGCCAACGCGTATTACGATTTTATGACGGAAGGGCGCTTCCGGCCTTATCTGGGCGCGGGCGTGGGCGTTGCCCGAGTCGACATGAACATAGTCACAACGGCCACCCTTAACGACGCCGGGACAGAGGATTTTTCCCTGGTCGACGGTGACAAGACATCGTTTGCCTGGCAGGTCGCGGCGGGCACCGGGTTTGTCCTGAGCGAAGGTTTGTTGCTCACTGTTGGCTACCGCTATTTTCAGGGTGGAAGTCCGTCCATTCCCGGACATGCCCGCTTCACACCCTTCGCGCTAAAGGACACCTTTGAGTCACATAGTCTTGAGGCCGGCTTGAGAGTGCGTTTTTAGGGTCAGGTTGTGCCCGGCTAACTCCACACGGCGTCAGGCCGACTTTACACTTGGTTAAATGTAATTCGCTAGAATGCAACCCGTGAGAGGGGGTGCAGTCGGGGGCTTTTGGCCGCCGGAATGTGCTGGTGCAATCGCAAAGAGCGGTGCCGACTGACGACATTCGCACAGAATCGTCAAGACGATCGAATCGACCCGCGCCCTTCAAGCCTTGAGGCCTCACGCCCATGAACAAGCAGAACCTGGGAATCACCAAGGGCCAATCGGTATCAAGCGAGCAGCTTGATTCCATTGAAGCCCTGAGGTGTCGGATCGCCGAGCTTGAGGACGTACGGGAACGCCTGGAGTCTCAAGCAAGTGCAACGGTCGCCTTGGCCGAAGAACTGGTGATTGCTCGGGAGAAAGCCGAACGGGCGCGGCGCGAGGCGGAAGACGGTGGCGAACGTTTACGGGCGATCGTCGATACCGTGCCCGACGCCATTATCACGATCAGTTCCGTTGGCTTGATCGAGCGATTCAATCCCGCCGCCGAGCGCATGTTTAAATGTCCGGCCCAAGAGATGATCGGCAAGAATTTTGGCAAGCTCCTGCCGGAAGGAATGCACCAGGACCTTGATCATTTTCTCCAGTTGCACCAAGAGGGAGTGCCGTCGAAAATTATCGGTAGCACGATCGAGCAGACCGCCGTTCGCAAAGACGGAACGGAATTCCCCATAGAGCTCTCGGTCAGCGAAATGCAGGTTGGCGACGAGCACATGTTCACCGGTGTCCTGCGGGATATTACAGAGCGGAAGCGCGCCGATGAAATGATTCAGCGGCTTGCCCTTAATGACTCCCTGACCGGCCTTGCCAACCGAAACCTGTTTCAACGACGGCTTGACGACGCCTTGGCGCGGTCCGACCGGTCAGGAAAATCCGTCGCTCTTGCTCTTGTTGATCTCGATATGTTCAAGGAGATAAACGACACCTACGGTCACCCGGTGGGGGACGAAATTCTCAAGACAACGGCAGGAGCACTCACGGCAGCCACACGATCTGTTGATACAGTCGCTAGGCTTGGCGGTGACGAGTTCGCGTTGCTGCTTGTGGATATTGAGATTCCCTCTTTTGTCGATGACGTTTGTCTTCGGATTATCGAGGATTTCTCGGAGCCCATCGGTTTGGACGGCCTGGGTGCTCAGATCAGTTGCAGCATCGGAGTCAGCATCTATCCCAATGACGCCTCCAATGCGGATGATCTAATAAAGAAGGCAGATCTGGCCCTTTATCAGGTAAAGGCCCAGGGCCGGGGGTCCTACCGCCTGTACGACGACTCGCTACAGGACGAGGCGCGGCGCCGGAGGGTGATGAAGAACGAAATCGCCATCGCCATCGCCACAAACCAGTTCTTTCTTGAGTATCAACCGCAATGGTGCGCCAGCACCGACCAGATAGTTGGCGCGGAGGCCCTGGTACGCTGGCGGCATCCGCGCCGCGGTGTCCTTCCGCCCGGCCAGTTCATACATGAAGCCGAAGATATTGGCTTGATTGATGCACTTGGACGCTGGATTTTGGCGGAGTCCTGTGCGCAGTCCAAGTGATGGCAGGATGCGGGCCTGCAACCGATCCCCATGGCTGTCAATATTTCGGGTAAGCAGTTTTCGGGCCCGGAGCTTGAGGCGGCTGTTCAGGAGGTGCTTGAAGAAACGACACTCGACCCCCGTTGGTTGGAGCTGGAGATTACCGAAGGCACGGCTATGGAAAACGAAGGCGAAGCGATGGAACGCATGCATCGCCTCGCCGAACTCGGCGTGGGTATCACCATCGACGATTTTGGCACCGGGTATTCCTCGCTGTCGAGGCTGCAACAGTTTCCCATTCAACGTCTCAAAATAGACCGCACCTTTGTTACCAATCTGCTTAGCGAGACTTGTGATTCAGCCATCGTCGAATCGATTATCGGGCTTGGCCGGAGCCTTGAACTGAAGGTCTTGGCCGAAGGCGTGGAGCAGCAGGACCAGGCTAACTACTTGAAGTCAAAGGGATGTGACAAATTCCAGGGGTTCCTCTTCGGCAGGCCCCAAGCGGCTGATTCGTTTTTTGAGATGGCCCAACAAGCGGGCATCCGCGCCGCCGGCGATACCGCGGAATAAACATAGGATTTTCGTGCAATTCTCCGCGCTCGGCGCTAGTCTCAGCGCCGCGGCGTTTCCGCGTCGCCTAAAGCGTAGCCGGAAAAGGAGGCGGAAATGGCATCGGACGGTCCAACAGCGTCCGCGGTGCGAGAGGCATATCTTGCACGGACGACTAAATCACGAGACGCGCACGCTGATGCGGAACGTTGGCTGCCGGGCGGCAATTCCCGCCAGGCCGGATTTTGGATGCCCTATCCCCTGACCATCGCCCGGGGTGAGGGCACGCGCATTTGGGACGTGGACGGCAACGAATATATCGACCTGACCAACAATTATACTTCCCTGATACATGGCCACGCCTATCCGCCCATTATCGCGGCCGTGGCCGAACAACTGCCCAATGGCACCGCCTGGTCGGCCAACAACCCCCATCAGGCGGACTTGGCACGGCAGATCGTCGAGCGTGTGCCCTCCGTCCAAAAGGTGCGCTTTACAAACTCAGGCAGCGAGGCCGGGAATCTTGCTCTTCTGATTGCCAGAGCCCTGACCGGGCGGCAGAAAATCCTCATGGCCCGTTTCGGCTACCACGGTTCGCTCCAGGAA
>CAYOOG010000005.1:0-33660 GCA_964405515.1 uncultured Alphaproteobacteria bacterium
TGCTGGACAAGGCCTATCGTCCTCAAGAGGTCGAGGGAAAACGCTACCAAGCCTGGGAACAGGCCGGGGCCTTTGCCTGTGGCCGAAATCCGGATTCTGAGCCTTTTACCATCGTCATACCGCCGCCGAACGTCACCGGCAGCCTGCATATGGGCCATGCGCTCAACAACACGCTGCAGGATATTCTCATCCGCTATCACCGCATGAACGGCCGTGACGCACTGTGGCAGCCCGGCATGGATCACGCCGGGATTGCCACGCAAATGGTCGTCGAACGCCAAATGGCCGAAGCCGGCGGCAATGAATCACGCCGTGAAATGGGCCGCGAGGCTTTTGTTGAGCGGGTCTGGCAGTGGAAGGAGCAGTCCGGAGGCACGATCGTCCAGCAATTGCGCCGCCTGGGCGCGTCCTGTGATTGGAGCCGCGAACGCTTCACCATGGACGAAGGCCTGTCCGTCGCCGTGCGCCGGGTGTTCGTCGAACTCCATAAGAAGAACCTGATCTACAAGGACAAGCGCCTGGTCAACTGGGACTGCAAGTTCCACACCGCCATTTCCGACCTGGAGGTCGAGCAACGAGAAGTCCAGGGACATCTCTGGCACTTTAAGTACCCAATCGAGGGTGCTGAAAACACTTATATAATTGTCGCCACCACCCGGCCGGAGACAATGCTGGGCGACACCGCCGTGGCCGTTCATCCCGATGACGAACGTTACCGGGATCTGGTGGGCAAGCATGCCATATTGCCGCTGGTCGGGCGCAAGCTGCCGATCATCGCCGACGAGTATTCCGACCCGGAAAAGGGCACCGGCGCGGTCAAGATCACTCCGGCCCACGATTTCAACGACTTTGAGGTGGGGCGGCGCCACGGCCTGGAGATGATCAACATCTTCGACCAGGAGGCCAACATCAACGACAACGCGCCGGAGCCCTACAGTGGCCTGAACCGCTACGACGCCCGCGCCCGCGTGGTCGCCGACCTGGAGGCGCAGGGCCTTGTGGACCAGATCGAGGATCATGTGCTTCAGGTGCCCTACGGCGACCGTTCCAATGAAGTGGTCGAGCCCTGGCTCACGGACCAGTGGTACGTGGACGCCGAAACCCTTGCCAAACCGGCCATTGCGGCCGTGGAAGAGGGCAAGACCAAGTTCGTGCCGCAGAACTGGGAAAAGACCTATTTCCAATGGATGCGCAACATCCAGCCCTGGTGTATTTCGCGCCAGCTTTGGTGGGGCCACCGAATTCCCGCCTGGTACGGGCCGGACGGGGATTATTTCGTTGCCGAAACGGAGGACGACGCCCGGGCCCAGGCCGAGGCCAAGTACGGCAAGGCGGTTGAACTGGAGCAGGACCCGGACGTTCTCGACACTTGGTTTTCCTCCGCCCTCTGGCCATTCTCCACCCTGGGCTGGCCGGAGGCCACGCCGGAGCTGGCGCGCTATTACCCGACGGACGTTCTGGTCACCGGCTTCGATATCATCTTCTTCTGGGTTGCCCGCATGATGATGACCGGCATCGAATTCATGGGCGAGCCGCCGTTTCACACGATCTACATCAACGGCCTGATCCGCGACGCCAAGGGCCAGAAGATGTCCAAGTCCAAGAACAACACCATGGACCCCCTGGAGTTCATCGATAAGTACGGCGCCGACGCCCTGCGCTTTACCGTGACCGCCATGGAAGTTCAGGGCGGCGACATCAAGCTGGCGGAATCCCGGGTCGAGGGCTACGCCAAGTTCGTCACCAAGCTGTGGAATGCGGCGCGCTTTTGCGACATGAACGGCTGCCGCCCGGGAGAGGGTTTTGACCCGGCCAAGGCGAAACGCAAGGTCAACCGCTGGATCATCGGCAAGCTGGCGGAAACGGCGGGGCAAGTGTCCTCAAGCATCGAGGCCTATCGTTTCAACGAAGCGGCCGACGCGCTCTATCATTTCACCTGGGGCACCTTTTGCGACTGGTACGTCGAGTTCATCAAGGAAAGCCTCATGGATGAAGGCCATGAATGGCACGACGAAAGCAGGCAAACGGCGGGTTGGGTGCTGGACAGGCTTTTGGCCCTACTGCACCCGGTGATGCCCTTCGTCACCGAGGAATTGTGGGAGCGGCTGGCGGAATCCGGCGAACCCCGCGACGGTATGCTCATGTTGAGCACCTGGCCGACCTTTGGCCCCGAACTGATTGACGTTGAAACCAACGCCGAGTTGGACTGGCTTTGCGGGCTGATCGACGGTGTCCGCAGTGCCCGCGTGGAAATGAATGTGCCCGGTGGTGCTAAGCTCAACGCCCAGTTCACCGGGGACAAGCTGACCCTGTCGCGCTTTGACCTCCACCGCGACGTCATCATGCGTCTGGCCCGGCTCGAAGACTTCACGGCGCTTGAGGGCGCGGCGCCGGAAGGTGCCTCCCACGTTGGCGTCGAGGGCGGTGAAGTTCTGCTGCTGATCAGCGACGATATCCGGGCCGAGGAAATTGCCCGCCAGACCAAGACCCGGGACGCCATGGAAAAGGAGATTCAAGGCCTGGACAAGAAGTTGGCCAACGAAAAATTCCTCGCCAAGGCGCCGGCTGAGGTTATCGAAGAACAACGTGAGCGGCGCGCGGAGAAGATCGCCGCCCGCGATAAAGCCCAGGCCGCATTAGACCGGCTGGGCAGCTAGAGGAGCCGTACCCATGCCCCCTTATCGCTCCCACACCACCACACAGGGCCGCAACATGGCCGGCGCCCGGGCGCTCTGGCGCGCGACGGGCATGACCGAAGAGGATTTCGACAAGCCGATCATCGCCGTCGCCAATTCCTTTACCCAGTTTGTGCCCGGTCACGTGCACCTGAAGGACCTGGGCGATCTGGTGGCGCGGGAAATTGCCGCCTCGGGCGGCGTCCCCAGGGAATTCAACACTATCGCCATAGACGACGGCATCGCCATGGGCCACGACGGCATGCTCTACAGTCTGCCGTCCCGAGATCTCATTGCTGATTCCGTGGAATACATGACCAACGCCCATTGTGCCGATGCGCTTGTCTGCATATCAAACTGCGACAAGATCACGCCCGGCATGCAGATGGCCGCGCTCAGGCTCAACATTCCCACGATCTTTATTTCGGGCGGGCCCATGGAAGCCGGCAAGATCACCTGGGAGGGCGAAGAGCAAAGCCTCGACCTCATCTCTCCGATGATTGCCGCCGCCGACCCGAGCGTCAGTGATGAGCAGAGCGAGGCCATTGAGCGCTCGGCCTGTCCTACTTGCGGCTCCTGCGCCGGTATGTTCACCGCCAATTCCATGAACTGCCTCAATGAGGCCATAGGCTTTGCGCTGCCCGGCAACGGCAGCATGCTGGCAACCCACGCCGACCGCCGCGAAATGTTCAACGAGGCCGGACGGCGTATCGTTGATCTCACGCGGCGCTTCTACGAACAGGACGACGCCAGCGCCTCGCCCCGGGGGATTGCCACCAAGGCCGCCTTCGAGAACGCCATATCGGTGGACATCGCCATGGGCGGCTCGACCAACACGGTCTTGCACATACTGGCGGCGGCGCGGGAAGCCGAGGTCGACTTTACCCTTGATGATATCGACCGGCTGTCGCGCAAGGTGCCGAACCTCTGCAAGGTGGCGCCCAGTTCCTCTTACCACTTGGAAGACGTCCACCGGGCCGGCGGTATTTACGCCATCATGGGCGAGCTGGGCCGCGCCGGTCTGCTGGATACCAGCGTCGCCACCGTGCACAGCCCAACGCTCGCCGACGCGCTCAAGCAATGGGATGTTGCCGGAGGCGCGGGCCAGGCGGTGGAAACATTCTATCGCGCGGCACCGGGCGGCGAGCGCACCATCGAGGCCTTTGCCCAGGAACGGCGCTTCGATGACCTGGACCTTGACCGCGAAGGCGGCTGCATCCGCGACACTGCCCACGCCTACAGCGCCGACGGCGGGCTGGCTGTTCTTTACGGCAACCTCGCCGAGGAGGGCTGCATCGTTAAGACCGCGGGCGTGGATGAGAAATCACTCACCTTCAGCGGCCCGGCGGTGGTGTTTGAATCCCAGGACGCGGCGGTCACCGGCATTTTGGGTGGCGAGGTCACGGCCGGCGATATCGTGGTCATTCGCTACGAAGGGCCGCGCGGCGGGCCGGGTATGCAGGAAATGCTCTATCCCACGAGCTATCTGAAATCCATGGGGTTGGACAAGGACTGCGCGTTACTCACCGACGGGCGCTTCTCCGGCGGTACGGCGGGCCTTTCCATCGGGCATGTTTCGCCGGAAGCGGAAGAGGGCGGTGCCATCGGCCTGATTGAGAATGCTGACACCATCGAAATCGACATTCCCAATCGCTCGATCAACTTGTTGATCGACGCCGAACAACTGGCGAGCCGCCGGGAGGCCATGGATGCCAAGGGGGCAGGAGCCTGGAAACCGGCGGCGCCCCGCGAGCGCAAGGTTTCGCCGGCGCTGCGCGCTTACGCCGCGCTCACCACCAGCGCCTCGAAAGGCGCTGTGCGGGATGTGGGTCAAGTAGAGAAATAACCTAACGCCGGAGTACGCCTTCGGCGGTGTCGGCCCCCAATGCTTGCAGCAGCTTATCGTGTTCCTCGAAGAGCCGGGCCACCGCCGCCTTGAATTCATCGTCGGGGATAGTGCTCCACCTGGTTTCTTCGTCCGGCCAGTCCTGACCCAACAATTCCTGTGAAAGCCCGGTAATCACGAACCAGTTGGCCAGGGGGTGCGGCGCGTTCTCGGCCCGGGCCGCGTGGTTGGTAAACTGCCGTAACAAGAATTTGCGGGTATGGTTTGCCTCAGCCAACTCGGATAGCTTAGCCCGGTATTCCAGGTCGGCGCCCTTCAATTCGGGATAGAGCCCGTAGTCCACGTAATGGCGCCCCTCGTGGACCAGGAACGAAAGTTTGAACTTCTCGGACTCCATATCGTACTTATCACATACGCAAAAAAGACCGTCTTTCTTGGCCCATCCGCCCGCCGAGGCCAGCCCCAGAGTGGCGAAGTGTCCCCAGCCACGGGAGATAAAGTCCTCCATGACGATCAGAGGGATATCGTGAACCCCATCAGTCAGTTCAACGCTGCGTAGCTCTGTGTGATTCCGCTTCCAGAGAATAAATTCCAATAACGGATGCGTACGGGCGGCAACGGCGTGATAGCCCCGAGCCTCGGCGATCCCGGGAACAATATCGATTATGGTCTCGGGGTCGGCCTCCATGCCGTACTCCTTCACGGTGGCGACCAGCCTGTTTTCCAAATCAGCATCCAACTCGACCAATCTTGAGGGGGCCATTAGGGCCTCCACCCAATAGTCCCGGTAATTGGCTACCATGGCCCGAATAAGAGGGTCTTCGATTTCGTGCAAATCAAAACCTTCATCGCGGGTAACAAAACGTTTTCTGAACCGCTCAAGATACGCCTTGTCGTGGTCGCTTTCGGCGTTGGCGGCCATGAAAGCCTCGGCCCCGGACAAGTTTCCCTGGATCGCCCAGGCAATCTCTTGTTGCTCCATCGGTGTGGTCTTCATGAGGCCGGTGGTTTGGGTGCACGAGGCAAAAAAGAAAGCCAAGGCAAGGGCGCCCAAGAGGCGCGGAATCCGACCAAGGATTTGAGCTGCCATGAGAACGCTAACCGCTCAACTCGCACCACACCGGCACGTGGTCGGAGGCTTTTTCCTGGCCGCGCAGCTTACGGTCGATGCCGCTGGCCGCGAGGCGGTCGGCGGCCTGCGGACTGAGCAAGAGGTGATCAATGCGCATGCCCAGGTCCTTGTTCCAGGCGCCGCCGCGATAGTCCCACCAGGAATACTGATTGGGCTCGGCGTGCAACACGGCGAAAGCATCGGTCAGGCCCAGATTGACCATGGCGCGGAACCGCGAGCGTTCATCCGGGTGATAACAAACGGTGCCCTCCAAGCGCTCCGGGTCGTGAACGTCTTGCGGGCGCGGCGCAACGTTGTAGTCACCGCCGATGACCAGGGACTCTTCATAGGCCAATAGGCTTTGGGCGTGGGCGCGAAGGCGTTCAAACCAATTCAGCTTGTAGGCAAACTTGTCCGATCCGACTTCGCTGCCGTTCGGCACGTAAACGCTGGCCACCCGCACCTCGCCGACCACGGCTTCAATGTAACGGGCCTGCTCATCCGCCTCGTCGCCGGGCAGGGTCCGTGTCACGTCCTCGATGGGGAGTTTCGACAGGATGGCAACGCCGTTGTAGGTCTTCTGGCCATTCACGGCGATGTTGTAGCCCAGGTCTTCAATCTCCATGGCCGGGAAGTTCTCGTCCACGGTCTTGGTTTCCTGCAACAGGGCGACATCCGGCTTGGCCTCGGCAAGCCAGGCCAGCACGTGGGGCAGGCGCGCCTTGATGGAGTTGACATTCCAGGTGGCGATCTTCATCGGTAATCGCCCTTCGCGAATTGTTCGGAATTAGACCGCGAACGATGTGCCGCAGCCGCAGGTGGACGTGGCGTTGGGATTCTTGACCGAAAAATAAGATCCAATCAAGTCATCCACGAAGTCGATCTCGGACCCGGCTAGGTAGACCAGCGACATTGAATCAACGACGACCTTTGCACCCTCGCTCTCGATGACGGTGTCGTCCTTACCGGCCTTTTCCTCGAAGGAAAAGCCGTACTGAAAGCCGGAGCAGCCGCCACCATCGACCTGCACGCGCAGCATGGCGTCGGGCTGGGATTCCTGCTCGCTCAGAACCTTGATCCGCGCCGCCGCGCTGGCGGAAACGGTAAGGGGAACATCGCTGGTTTGCACCGTCTCGGGCATAGGTCACAATTGCCTTGGTTGTCTACGTGCCGTGGTCCTATGTTACTTAGGGAATTACGGCGTAGTTTCAACACTATACCATAGATGCTTAAAGTTTTCGATATGCACCCATGAGCGCACATTTCACGGCAAAACCAAGGGAACTTGCGCCCTACGCCTGCGATCCGACGGTCTCACGGGGCCGCCTGTTCGCCGAGCCGGCGAGCCCCACGCGTAGCGAATTCCAGCGCGACCGCGACCGGATTTTGCATTCAACGGCGTTCCGGCGCCTCAAGCACAAGACCCAGGTCTTTGTCTCCCACGAGGGTGACCACTACCGGACGCGGCTCACCCATTCCCTGGAGGTCTCGCAGATCGCCCGCTCCATTTGCCGGGTGCTGGGCCTGGAGGAGGAATTGGCCGAGACACTGGCGCTGGCCCACGATCTGGGCCACACGCCCTTCGGCCACGCCGGAGAAGACGCCATGAGCGCCGCCATGGCGCCCTTTGGCGGTTTTGACCATAACGCCCAGGCCTTGCGGATCGTCACAAGCCTGGAACACCGCTACCCGGCTTTCGACGGCCTCAATCTGACCTGGGAAAGCCTTGAGGGATTGGCCAAGCACAATGGCCCACTGGCTGAACCGCGGCCCCACGCCATCGCCGAGTACGCCCGGCACCAGGATTTGGAACTGCAGACCTACGCCGGGGCTGAAGCCCAGGTCGCGGCGCTCTCCGACGATATCGCCTACAACAACCACGATATCGACGACGGTATCCGGGCAGGACTCTTCGGCATAGATGATCTGCTCGACGTGCCCCTGGTCGGGCCGGTGTTCCGGGAAGTCACCGCCGAATTCCCCCAGGCCGAACCCAACCGCATTGCTTACGAGGCCGTGCGCCGATTGATCAGCCTGATGATCGAGGATTTGCTCGAGGAGACCCGGCGCAATATTGCCGATGCCCAATTGACGTGTGCCGACGACGTGCGTCGGCTGGGCCGGCCCCTGGTCTCGTTCTCGGCCGACATGCAGGCTAACGACAAGGGATTGAAGGAATTCCTTTACAAGAACATGTACAGGCACAAGGCCGTCAATCGCATGGCCGATGATGCCCGGCGGGTGGTCGCGGATTTGTTCGGCGCCTATCTGGATGATCCATCGGCTCTGCCGGACGAATGGCGAGGGCGAACCGGGAGCGAGGATAGGGCCGTCACCGCCAGGGTGGTCGCGGATTTCATCGCTGGCATGACCGACCGCTACGCGTTAGAAGAGCACAAGCGCCTATTCAACAAAACTCTGGGCCTGGAATGAACGTTTTCGACGACTTTTCGGCCCTGCTCCGGGAAGCCCTGGAAAGCCTTGCCGCCAACGGTGACCTGCCGACGGACCTGAATCTCGACGGCGTCGGCGTGGAGCCACCACGCGATCCGGCCCACGGCGATATTGCCAGCAACGCCGCCATGGTGCTGGCCAAGGCGGCAGGCGTGAAGCCCCGCGATCTGGCCGACAAGCTCGCCGCCGAATTGGAAAGCAAGCCCCAGGTAGCCACGGCGGAAGTCGCCGGGCCCGGCTTCATCAACATGCGTGTCGAGAACAAGGTCTGGCTGGATTGCCTTGTCGCCATCCTTAAGGCCGGCGAAGGCTATGGCAACTCCCGCATCGGTGAAGGACGCAAGGTCAACGTCGAGTATGTTTCGACCAATCCGACCGGCCCCCTGCACATGGGGCATGTCCGCGGCGCTGTGTTCGGCGACGCTCTTAGCAATCTTCTCGCCAAGTCCGGATTCGAGGTGCTGGAGGAGTACTACATCAACGACGCCGGGGCGCAGATCGACATTCTGGCGCGCTCCGCGCACCTGCGTTATCGCCAGGCGCTGGGCGAAGACATTGGCGAAATTCCCGAGGGGCTCTACCCCGGAGATTACCTGATTCCAGTGGGTGAGGCCCTGGCCGCGCGCGACGGCGACAAGTGGAAGGAGGCAGAGGAAACCGAGTGGCTCGATCCCGTGCGCCGTTTCGCCACCGCCGCCATGATGGATTTGATCCGCGAGGACCTGGCGCTGCTCGGTATCACCCAGGAGGTGTTTTTCTCGGAATTGTCGCTCCACGAGGGCGGCGCCATCGACCACGCCATAACTGTGCTGGAGGAGAAGGGCCTGATCTATCAGGGCGTGCTTGAGCCGCCCAAGGGCAAGGAGCCCGATGATTGGGAGCCGCGTGAGCAGACTTTATTTCGGGCGACACAGTTCGGCGATGACCTGGACCGGCCATTGAAAAAATCGGACGGCAGCGAGACTTACTTTTCCGCCGACATCGCCTATCACCTCAACAAGTTCGAGCGCGGCTATAAGGAAATGATCGACGTATGGGGCGCCGACCACGGCGGCTACGTCAAGCGCATGAAAGCCGCGGTCGCGGCGGTAAGCGGCGGCGAAGCGGAGCTCGACGTCAAGATCTGCCAGATGGTCAAGTTGCTGCGCGCCGGAGAACCGGTGCGCATGTCCAAGCGGGCAGGGGCTTTCGTCACGCTCAGGGCCGTTGTCGACGAGGTCGGCCGGGATGTGGTGCGCTTCATCATGCTCACGCGCAAGAACGACGCGCCCCTGGAATTTGATTTTGCCAAGGTCACCGAACAGTCGAAGGACAACCCGGTATTCTACGTGCAGTACGCTCACGCCCGTGTGTCCTCTGTCTTCCGCAAGGCAGCGGACGAGGTTCCCGGCTTGGAAACGGCGATGAAGGCTTTGAGCAATGCGAATTTGGGGCTGCTTGGGGATGACGAACTGGCGCTGGTCAAGAACATGGCCGCTTGGCCGCGTCTGGTGGAGACGGCGGCGGAAGCGCACGAACCCCATCGCGTGGCGTTCTTCCTGTATGATTTGGCGGCGGCATTTCACGCGCTGTGGAACCGCGGCAATGAAGCTCCAGACGCGCGGTTCATTGTTCCCGGGAATTCCGAATTGACCCTGGCGCGGCTGGCCCTGGCCCGAGGCGTGGCCCTGGTAATTGCCTCCGGCTTGGCCATAATGGGTGTCGAACCGGTTGAGGAGATGCGCTAGAGTCCTTCCGGCCTTAATGGAGTCAATTTGATGGGTGCAAATCGGCTTTTCGGGAAGGCATGGTGCGAAGCGCGATATGGTATATCGGGAGAGCGCCATAACGCATGCGAGGGGCCGAGTTGCCCCACCGAAGGCCAGGTTACTTTACGCCGTGGCTGTGTTGCGTCTCTTAGCCGATGTCCCACATCGTCAGGCGAGACGCGCCTTGCCATGGCGCAAATTAGCTTTGCTCAAATGGTTCAATTAAGGCCGGAAGGACTCTAGATGACTGACGATCTTGAACCCCGGGATTTCGACCCGGAACCGCAGATTTTGCCTCCACAACAGGCTGAGCCGGACTCCAGCAAGCGGCGTCTGGCCCTGGGCGGTGCTGTCATCGCGCTGCTGCTATTGGGCGGCTACGGTTGGTATGCCTTCGACCAAGGCGATCAGAGCGATGTCATTCTGGCCCCGCCGGTCATAAAAGCGGAACAGGGACCGGCCAAGGTTGAGCCGGACTCTCCGGGCGGCATGGATGTGCCCCATCAAGATAAGATGGTCTACAACCGCGTGAACTCTGGCGCGTCCGATGCCGAGGCCGAGGATATTATCGATAGCGCGGAGAAGCCATCGTCGCCCAGTGCCGCCGGCCTCTCCCTGGTGATAGCCCCGCGCGACACAAAGAAAGTTGCCCCGGCCCCCGAACTGCCTGATCAGACCGCGGCGGCGACACCGTCGCGGGCCGAGGTCGCGGCAGAGCGGGCAAAGGTGGCCGCGAAAAGAGAGCGCGCCGCCAAAGCCGCGGCCAGAGCTGCAAGTTCGGTAGCCAACGGAAATTATGTGGTTCAGGTTGCTTCTTTTCGAGCGCGTGAGCGGGCCGAGGCGGCCTGGGGCACCTTGGCCAAGAAGCACGACGATCTATTGGGCTTCCTGTCCTCGGATATCAAACGTGCCGACTTGGGCGCCAAGGGGATTTACTACCGCCTTCGCGTGGGACCATTTGCCGACCGGCCGGCGGCATCAGCCCTGTGCTCTAATTTGAAGTCCCGCCGGGTCGATTGCCTGGTAACAAAACGCTGAGGCAAGAGAGCGCCCGCGTCTTATGCCCGCGCCGCTGATCTTCGGTTGTGCCGGACCGTCGCTCGGTCCGGAAGAAAAGGCATTCTTTCGCCAAGCCGATCCCCTTGGCTTCATTCTCTTTGAACGAAACTGCGAAAACCCGGAACAAGTCCGTGCCCTGACCACGGCCCTTCGGGATACCGTCTCGCGCGACGCCGCACCCATACTTATCGACCAGGAAGGGGGCCGGGTCGCGCGCCTGAAACCGCCCCATTGGCGGGAGGCCCCGGCAGGCGCCACCTTCGGCGATCTCTACAACCAAGCGCCGGAAGCGGCGCTCGAGGCCGCGCGACTGAACGCCCGGCTCATTGCGGCGGAACTTCTTGACCTTGGTATCAACGTGAACTGTTTGCCGCTCTTGGATCTGGCGCTGCCGGGCGCGCACGAGGTCATCGGCGACCGCGCCTTCGGCCCGGATCCGGATGTGGTGAGCAAGCTGGGCGAAGCGACGGCCAGCGGACTCATGGCTGGGGGCATCCTGCCGGTAATCAAGCACATGCCGGGGCACGGCCGGGCCACTGCCGACAGCCACCTGGAGATGCCCCGCGTATCGGCGTCTCTGGCGGAATTGGAGACTTTTGATTTCAAGCCCTTTGCGGCGCTCAGCCATTTGCCCCTGGGCATGACCGCCCATGTTGTTTACGAAGCCCTGGACTCGGAAAATCCGGCAACCGTATCGGCCCGGGTTATTTCCGAGGTGATCCGCGGCCACATGAGTTTCGACGGGCTGCTGCTCACGGATTCCCTGGAAATGGAGGCCTTGGGCGGAGACATGGGGGAGCGGACCCGGGCATCGCTCGGCGCCGGTTGCGATATCGTACTTCATTGCGGTGGCGAAATGAATGAGATGGCGGCGGTGGCCGAAGCCGCGCCGCCCATGACGGAGGATTGCGCGCGCCGGGTGAAGGCCATGGATGAGGCGGTCCAGGCGCCCCAGCCTTTTGACGCTACGCAAGGCGTGGCAAGACTTGGTGATCTGTTGGCGGGAGTGGGGCGATAGAACATGGATGATGTCGGTAAGTTCTTTTATACGGTCTCGATCTGGGCGATCCCTCTGCTTATTGCCATTACCCTGCATGAAGCCGCCCACGGCTGGGTAGCTTGGAAGCTGGGTGACGACACCGCCAAGGCCGCGGGCCGTGTCACATTTAATCCCCTCGCGCACATTGATGGATTCGGTACTTTCCTCTTGCCGGGCCTGCTCCTGTTGACCGGCGCGCCTATCCTGTTCGGCTACGCCAAACCGGTGCCGGTGGACTTCCGGCGCTTGCGCCAACCCCGGCGGGACATGGTGCTGGTGGCGGCGGCCGGCCCCGGAATAAACCTGATTATCGCCGTGCTCTCGGCCCTGCTTTACCATCTCGTGCCCTTGGTGCCGGCGTACGTCAGCCCCTGGCTCGCTCAGAATCTGCAAAATGCCTTGTTCTTCAATATCCTACTGGCCGTCTTTAACATGATTCCGCTGCCGCCCCTGGACGGCGGGCGGGTGGCCGTGGGTCTGTTGCCCAGAGGTCCGGCCATGGGGCTGGCCCGGCTTGAACGTCACGGTATTTTCATCCTCATCGGGTTGCTCTTTATCCCGCCGTTTATCGGCCGCCAGTTGGGCGTTGATTTGGAGATAATGGAATGGATCATCTGGCCACCCGTGGAAATGTTGTATAACGGTATTGCCGCTATGGTCGGGCTGATTTAGCAGAGGAATGGGGTGAACGAAGACACCAGCGAAGGCGCGGAATTCGCCGAGGACGAGCCGAAGGATCTGGTCGCACCCACGACGACCGGGGTGCAACTGGTCCTGGATATCGACGGCTTCGAGGGACCGCTTGATGTTCTGCTTATGCTCGCCCGGAACCAGAAGGTCGATCTCAAGAATATTTCAATTCTGGCGCTGGCCGATCAGTACCTTTCCTTTATCCAGGAGGCGAGGGACCTCAATCTTGATTTAGCAGCCGACTATCTCGTTATGGCGGCTTGGCTCGCTTACCTTAAATCGCGCCTGCTGCTGCCGTCGGAGGAAGACGGCGAGGAACCCAGCGGCGAAGAACTGGCGGCCCGCTTGGCTTTCCAGTTGCGGCGGCTGGAAGCCATGCGCGAGGCATCGGACCGCCTCATGACCCGCAACCGCTTGGGGCGGGATATCTTTGCCCGCGGTCAGCCCGAGGGCATTCGGGTTATCCGCCATTCGAGCTATGAATTGCCGCTCTATGACCTGTTGCGGGCCTACGCCGACCATAACCGCCGCAACAACGCGGAGAGCTTGCGCATTCACCGGCCACCGCTATATTCCATCGATCAGGCGCTTCAGCAGATTAACCGGCTTCTCGGCACGACGGTGAATTGGGCGCAGTTGGAGAGTTTTCTGCCGCCGGACGTGTTGGGCGGCGACATCGCGCGATCGGCCGTGGCAAGCACGTTCGTCGCCGGTCTGGAACTGGCCCGCCAGGGCGAGTTGCAATTGCGTCAACTGAAGCCGTTCGGCCCGATTTATTTTCGCAAGACTCCGGACAGTGCCAGGCCATGAATGAGCAGATCGACATGAGCGAGCAAACGGAGCAAGCACCGGATGAAAGGCTTCAGCATCTTCGCATGCTCGAGGCCCTTTTGTTTGCCGCTGTCGAACCCCTGGACGAAGCGAGCCTGAGCGGGCGGCTTCCCGACGGCGTGGACCTGCCGCCGCTGATCGAGGAATTGAAGGCTGATTACGAGAAGCGAGGCGTCAATTTGATCAAGGTTGGCGGGAAGTGGGCCCTACGCACGGCACCCGACCTTGCTTTCCTGCTGCAAAAGGAAGTTCAGCAGGTTCGCCGCCTGTCCCGCGCCGCCACAGAAACCCTGGCGATTATCGCCTACCATCAGCCGGTGACCCGCGCCGACATCGAAGAAATTCGCAGCGTCGGCTTGTCAAAGGGCACGCTGGATCTGCTGATGGAGGTCGGCTGGATCAGAATTAAGGGCCGGCGGCGCACGCCGGGACGGCCGGTGACCTACGGAACGTCCGATGAGTTTCTCAATCATTTCGGGCTCGAAGATATTGGGGACTTGCCCGGACTTGAGGAATTGAGGGCGACCGGGTTGCTGGATTCCGCGCCCTCCCTTGACCTACGGCCCCAGGCGGAGAAGGACAAGGACGAGACCGGGGCGGAAAACGGAGAAAACAATGATCCGGAAGGGGATGTTTCGGATCTGTTGCCGCCACCCGAGGAAGAGGAATTGGCGGCGGAACAGGAGTAGAATCCCTGCTGGCTGAGTGGGTTTTCCTTGACATTACCCGAATAATTGAGAATGGTTCGCAACTAACCGACCTTATCGTATCCTCCACAGGCGGTTTCAGCCACTAATGCCGCCGGGAACAGCTCACACGTGACAAGTGCCAGTACCATAACCGCCGGGAAGTCGTTTTCGTGGCGCCCCAACACCTGGACCCTTATTGCATTGGCGGCGGCCGGGCTTTTGGCTGTGCCCGTTGCGGTCGTGCTCGGCTTCGTCTTTGCGCCGGCCGGCGAGGTCTGGCGGCATCTGGCCGAAACCGTGCTCTGGCGCTATATCGCCAATACCGCCTGGCTGGCGATCGGGGTGGGCATCGGGACGCTGATTATTGGCACCACCACCGCCTGGCTGGTGACCATGTGCCGTTTTCCGGGCAGACGAATATTCGAATGGGCTTTGTTTCTGCCCATGGCCGTACCGGCCTACGTCCTGGCCTACACGTACACGGGAATGCTGGACTTTGCCGGGCCCCTGCAGACAGCCCTGCGTGAGGTCTTTGACTGGACACGGCACGACTATTGGTTCCCTGACGTGCGCACCGTCGGCGGCGCCATCACGATGTTGACCCTAGTGCTTTACCCTTATGTCTACCTGCTTGCCCGCGCCGCCTTCCTGGAACAGTCGGTCTGTGTTATCGAAATAAGCCGCACTTTGGGTTGCAGCGCCTGGCGAAGCTTCTTGCGCGTCGCCCTACCGCTCGCCCGACCGGCCATAGTCACCGGCGTCGCCTTGGCGATCATGGAAACACTCGGGGACTTCGGCACCGTGGAATATTTTGCCGTTGACACTTTCACCACCGGCATCTTCCGCACCTGGTTCAGCCTGGGCGATCCGGCGGCTGCCGGGCAACTCTCGGCGCTTCTGGTGGGTATCGTATTTGCCGTGCTGATGCTGGAGCGCTGGTCCCGGGGCAGGGCGCGTTACAGCCACACCAGCGGACGATACCGGCCCCTGCCGCGTTATCAGCTGGACCCGGGGCCGAGGCTGGGCGCTTTCCTGTGCTGCCTGCTGCCAATTTTCTTCGGCTTCCTGCTGCCGGGGGGACAATTGCTGTACTGGGTATTCCTGACCGCCGCCGACACCGTGGATGCCGCCTTTGTGCAGTTGGCCCTGAATACGGTTCTGCTGGCCTCCGCCGCCGCATTTATTGCCGTGACCGTTGCCGTCATCCTGGCCTACGGCCTGCGTCTTGGCGGCACACCCCTGGCCCGCGCCGCGACACGGGTGGCGGGCATGGGCTATGCCGTACCGGGCTCCGTCGTGGCGGTCGGGGTCATGCTGCCTTTCGGCTGGGCCGACAACGCCATGGATGCCTGGCTGCGGGCGAACTTCGGTATTTCATCGGGCCTGTTGTTGAGCGGTACGGTGATCGCCTTGTTGTTCGCCTATCTCGTGCGCTTTCTGGCGGTGTCCCTGAATACCGTTGAATCAAGCCTGGGCAAGATCACGCCGAGCATGGATTGGGCCGCCCGCAGCCTGGGCCGCACCCCCCTGGGCACGGTGACATCGGTGCACATTCCGATCATGTGGGGCGGGCTGTTGACCGCCGCCCTCCTGGTCTTTGTCGACGTCATGAAGGAATTACCCGCGACCCTTATCATGCGGCCCTTTAATTTTAATACCCTGGCGGTTCGCGCCTTTGAATACGCCTCCAACGAGCAGCTTGCCCAATCCGCAACACCGGCCCTGGCCATCGTTGCCGTCGGAATTGTGCCGGTCATCCTCTTGAGCCGCGTCATCGCCGCCTCACGGCCAGGCGCCGGCGAGCCTGTGGAGCGCTAGGCCATGCCCGGCTTGACCTTGGAAGGAATCAGCCACGCTTTCGGCGAGGTGCCGGTGATTGATGAGATCACCCTCAAAGTGGAACCGGGAGAAGTGGTTTGTCTGCTAGGGCCGTCGGGTTCCGGCAAGAGCACCTTGCTGCGTATTGCCGCCGGCCTGGAGACGCAACAGGCGGGCGTGGTCATTATCGGCGACGAGGTTGTGGCGACCGACGGTTATTGCCTGCCACCGGAGGCGCGCGACATCGGCCTGATGTTTCAGGACTATGCGCTGTTTCCCCATCTAAGCGTGCTCGACAACGTGGCTTTCGGAATTTCAGAGAAAAGCGCCGATAGGCGCAGGGAAGCGGCCGGCGAAATGCTCGATCAAATGGGTATTCGGCACCTGGCCAAGGCCTATCCCCACACCTTGTCGGGCGGCGAGCAGCAGCGCGTGGCCCTGGCCCGGGCCCTGGCGCCGAACCCGGGAATCATGCTCATGGACGAGCCCTTTTCGGGCCTCGATGTACGTCTTCGCGATCAGGTGCGCGATGATTCACTGGCCGTGCTCAAGAAGTTGGGCACGGCGACGATGCTGGTCACCCACGACCCGGACGAGGCCATGCACATGGCGGATCATATAGTGCTGATGCGCGAGGGCAGGGTGATTCAACAGGGCAGCCCGGAAGAGCTTTATTACCGCCCGTCCAATAGCTTCGTCGCGAACTTCTTCAGCGAAACCAATCGGCTCCTCGGCACGGTGGAGAATGGCGCGGTCCGTACCCCGTTCGGCATTTTGCCCGCGCACTGGTTTCCAGATGGAGACGAGGTAGAGGTCTTGGCGCGGCCCCGGGACTTGACCTTGACCAATAGTGCCTCGGAAATGTGCGCCGAGGCGGTGGTGCGCAGGGCGCGGCTTATAGGTCATGATAGCCTGATTGAGGTCGAACTGAACGAGGGCGGCGCGGAATTCATGGTGCGCGTGCCCGGCGTGCTCTTGCCGGAGCCGGGGATTCCCACCGCTGTGCGCCTGGACGACTCCCGTGTCTTTATCTTTGCCCGAGATGGCGACGACTAGACAACGCCCCGCGTTGCGCCACACCAGTGATTCTGCCATTATGGGCGGCTAACCCGTTAATTTGACCGGTTTTGGCGAATTTCCCGCGTTTCGGGCGCCGCAACCACAGTTGGGAGTAAACCACATGAGTATCGGCCCCTGGCAAATTGCCCTGATTGTCCTGCTGGTCCTGATCCTGTTCGGGCGTGGCAAAATTTCCGAACTGATGGGCGACGTGGCCAAAGGCATCAAAAACTTCCGCAAGGGCCTGTCGGAAGAAGAAGTTGCGGCGGAAGAGCCGCAAAAACCTATCGAGGACAATGCTGAATCAGCCACGGACAGCAATGACGACAAGGTCAACGGCTAAAGCACTATCCGACCGCCCGTTCTGAATTGAACTGCCATGTTTGACATCGGCTGGACCGAAATGATGGTGATAATCGCGCTGGCGATTGTCGTCATTGGCCCCAAGGATTTGCCCGTGGTGATGCGCCAGTTGGGCCGCTGGACCCGGCGCATGCGCTCGCTGGCCCGAGAATTTCAAAGTGGGCTGGAGGACATGGCGCGGGAGGCCGACACCGAGAATCTGCAAAAAAAGATCGAAAGCGCCGCCGGGCTGGATAGCCTCAAGGACTTGGAAGAGTCCATGAAGATACCGGATATCGCCGAGCCCATTGCACCGGCCAAACCGGATTTGCCGAAGGCCGAACCTGAAGCCGAACCGGAAGACACGCCAAAGGCCAAGGATCCAACTCCGGCGCCGGAAGACCCGTCATGACAGATACGACCGGCGCGGAAGGTGACGCCTCGAAGATGCCGCTGATCGATCATCTGATCGAGCTGCGGACTCGTTTGTTGTACAGCTTCGTGGGGCTCGCCATTGCTTTTGTGGCCTGCTTCATCGTCTCCGAACAGATTTACGGCTTCTTGGTCGAGCCGCTCGCGAACGCCACCAAGGGAGACCCGGACCGGCGCATGATCTTCACCGGTCTGCAGGAGGCCTTTGTCACCTACCTCAAGGTCGCGTTCTTCGGCGCCATATGCCTTGCCTTCCCCATCATCGCCTCGCAAATCTGGATGTTCGTGGCCCCCGGCCTCTATAAGAACGAGCGCCGAGCCTTTCTGCCGTTTCTGGCGGCCACGCCGGTGCTCTTCCTGTTGGGGGCGGCAATGGCCTATTACGTGGTCTTTCCGCTGGCCTGGAAGTTTTTCCTCAGTTTTGAATCCCTGGGCAGCACAAGCACGCTGCCCATCGAGTTGGAGGCCCGGGTTGGCGAATACCTGTCCCTGGTCATGAAACTCATTTTCGCCTTTGGCGTCTGCTTTCAGCTGCCGGTATTGCTGACCCTGCTGGCCCGGGTCGGCCTGGCCAGTTCCGCCGGATTGGCGGCCAAGCGCAAGTACGCTGTTGTAATTACTTTCGCCGCCGCCGCTATCCTGACCCCGCCGGACCTGATCAGCCAGGTCGCCCTCGGCATACCCATCTTAATCCTTTATGAGGTTTCGATCATCGCCGCGCGGTTTGTCGAAAAGAAGGCCGAGGAAGAGGATGAGGACGACGAAGATGAAGAGAGCGATTCCTAGACGGCGCTGATTGGCGTATACAGGCGGCACTATGCACGACATCAAATGGATACGGGAAAACCCCGAGGTATTTGACCAAGCCATGGCGCGGCGCGGCTTGGATACCCAGTCCGGGACGGTTTTGGCGCTGGATGAGAAGCGCCGGACCAACCTGACGACGCTTCAGGAAATGCAGAACGCCCGCAATGAGGCCTCGAAACAAATCGGTGCAGCCAAATCCAAGGGCGAAGACGCGAATGATCTGATCGCCAAAGTCGCCGAGTTGAAAAGCCAGTTGCAGCAGGCGGAGGAGGAAGACCGCACCCTTGGCGGCCAGTTAGAGGAAATCCTCGGCGGCCTGCCGAACGCCATGGCTGAAGACGTGCCCGACGGCGACGATGAATCCGCGAACGTGGAATTGCGGGAATGGGGCGAGAAGCCCGGCTTCGATTTCGAGCCCAAGGAGCATTTCGATATCGGCGAAGCCTTGGGCCTCATGGACTTCGAGAGCGCGGCGAATATGTCCGGCGCACGGTTTGTTGTCCTAAGCGGCGCGTTGGCTCGGCTCGAGCGGGCACTGGCGCACTTTATGCTGGATATCCACACGGGCGAATTTGGCTACACGGAAGTCAGTCCGCCCCTGATGGTCCGTGACGATGCCGCTTTCGGCACCGGGCAACTGCCCAAGTTCGCCGAGGACCTGTTCCACACGGACAACGGCTTTTGGCTGATCTCCACCGCCGAGATGCCGCTGACCAATCTGGTGCGCGAAAGCATTCTTGACGGGGCCGACCTGCCCAAGCGCTACGTCGCCTACACGCCGTGCTTCAGGTCCGAGGCCGGGGCCGCAGGCAAGGACACCCGGGGCATGATCCGCCAACACCAGTTCAACAAGGTCGAGCTTGTCAGCATCACAACGGCCGAAGACTCCACCGCCGAACACGAACGGCTCACCGGCTGCGCCGAAGCGATCCTGCAGCGGCTGGAGCTGGCCTATCGGGTCATGGTGCTGTGTTCCGGCGATACCGGTTTTTCCGCGCAAAAGACCTACGACCTGGAAGCCTGGCTGCCGGGGCAGGGGCGTTTCCGGGAGATTTCCTCCTGCTCCATCTTCGGCGATTTCCAAGCCCGCCGCATGAAGGCGCGCTACCGCACACAAGGCGAAAAGGGCACGCGCTTCGTGCATACCCTGAACGGCTCCGGCCTGGCGGTCGGGCGCACGCTTGTTGCCGTGTTGGAAAACTACCAGCAGGAGGACGGTTCGGTTCTGATCCCCGAGGCCCTGCGTCCCTACATGAACGGCCAGGAAGTGATCGCGGTCGATGGCAACTAAGCGCAAGAAGCGTCTGCCCCTCGGCGGCAAGCGCATCCTGATTGCCAACGACGACGGCATTCACGCGCCGGGGATCAAAATACTCGAGGATATCGCGGCCACCTTGAGCGATGATATCTGGGTCGTGGCGCCGGAGAGCGAGCAGAGCGGCGCCGGCCATTCCCTTACGCTCACCCAGCCCATGCGTATTCGCAAGGTCGGCAAACAGCGTTACATGGTCAAGGGCACGCCGACCGACAGCGTGCTGCTTGCTTGCAAGCACCTGATTACAGACAAAGCGCCGGATCTTGTGTTATCCGGCGTTAATCGCGGCGCCAATCTGGGCGAGGATCTGATGTATTCCGGTACGGTCGCGGCGGCCATGGAAGGCACCCTGTTGGGAATCCCGTCCATAGCGCTCAGCCAGGTGATCTCCAACCGCGAGCGCAAGCTGACCTGGGCCATGCCGAAGCATTTCGCCGCCGAGCTGATCGTGAAACTATGGAAGGCGGATTGGCCCAAGAGCGTCATGTACAACATCAATTTTCCCGATCTGCTGCCCAAGGAAGTCTCGGGCGTGGAAATCACCACCCAGGGCCGGCGCGACGCCGGCAGCATCATTATTGACGAGCGTGTTGACCCGCGCGGCATCCGCTATCAATGGTACGGCTACCGGGGCACGAAACCCACGCCCGGCGGCCGCGCCGTGACCGACCTGTCGGCTATCGGCGGTGGGGCGATCTCCATCACGCCCATCCACCACGACCTTACCCACCACCGGACCAGGACCGCCCTCAGGAAGGCCTTCGGCCTGACATCCGGCTGACCGGGCAGGACCATGATTGAACGCGTTCGCAAGATTCGGCTCATCATGGAACTTCGCCAGGCCGGGATATCCGACACCCGTGTGCTGTCCGCCCTGGAACGAGTGCCGCGGGAGAAATTCGTCGACGAAGTCCTCGACCAGCAGGCCTATGACAATACGGCGCTGCCCATCGCAAAGGGCCAAACCATCAGCCAGCCCTATGTCGTCGCCTTCATGACCCAAAGCCTGGATGTTGGGCCAAAAATGAAAGTCCTGGAGATCGGCACCGGCTCGGGCTATCAGGCTGCGGTCCTGTCCCACCTCGCGAAGTGGGTTTACACCATTGAGCGCCACGATGATCTGAGGCGCGAAGCGGAAGCCCGCTTCAAGGAATTGCGGCTTACAAACATCATCACAAAGACCGGCGACGGGACGCTCGGCTGGCCGGAGCAGGGGCCCTTTCAGCGGGTCATGGTGACGGCGGCGGCGGCGGACGTGCCCGCCATTCTTGCCGATCAGCTGACCGAGGACGGCATCATGATAGTGCCCGTTGGCGACAGTAGCGATGCCCAGGATATCGTGCGCGTCCAGCGAACGGCGGACGGTTTCGAGACCAAGTACCTCTTGCCGGTGCGTTTCGTGCCCCTGGTGCCGGGCACGGCAGAGGACAGCTAGCGGCGCTTTCGAGGCCAGGCGTTGACCCCTTGGCCCGCCTGTTCCTACAATCCCTGCAGGAAGATGAAACGCGAATCACCAGCAAACTACCCCGGAAATGGCCTGAAGTGGCTGGCGCTGGCGCTTGTCTTGGTGTTCGTCGCCGGCTGCTCCAACCAGAAACCGGCACCCGTAACCTATCGAGGCTCGGGAACCCCGGCCAAGGAACTTCGCGCGGCCACCAAGGGGGTCGCCAAGACGGTAATCGTGCGCAAGGGCGATTCCCTCTATGTGCTGGCGCGGCGGCAAGGCATATCGGTGCGCGAGCTCATTGACGCAAATGGATTGCGCCCGCCTTACCTGGTTCGGCCCGGCCAACGGCTCAAGCTGCCGGCGCCGAAATATCACGTCGTGGGCAAGGGTGACACGGTCTACGCCATTTCCCGGGCCTACCGCGTGGATATGGCAAGCTTGGTGCGCGCCAACAGAATTAAGGCGCCCTATACCATTCGCGTGGGCCAGAAACTGGCCTTGCCCGGCTCCGCCCGGCCAAGCGCAGTCACTCCCAAGCCTCGCGCGAAGGTGGGAAAGAGCGGCTCGAAGCCCGCGCGGAAATCGGCCAAGACAAGAACCGCCAAGACTGCCGTACCCGCGCCGCCGCCCCGGGCCGGAAAGCGCTTTGCCTGGCCGATCAAGGGCAAGGTCGTTTCGCGCTTCGGCGCCAAGCCGGGCGGCCTGCACAACGACGGCATCAATATTCAGGTAAAGGCGGGCCAGCCCGTCCGCGCCTCGGAAAACGGCGTCGTGGCCTATTCCGGCAATGAATTACGCGGCTTCGGCAACCTTTTGCTGGTGCGTCATGACGGCGGCTGGATAACCGCCTACGCCCATAACGAAAAGCTGCTGGTCAGCCGCGGCGATAAAGTCAGCCGCGGGCAGGTCATTGCCCAGGCGGGCAACACCGGCAATGTGAATTCGCCGCAATTGCATTTTGAAATCCGCAAGGGCGCCACCGCCGTGAATCCGCAACAATTCCTTGCAGCCTTGACCAGCCCGGTCCGACTCAGTTTAGGGTCGGAAAGACTCTAGCCGCACGCCCAACTCACCCGCCAGATCCTGGATAAATTGCCAGGCCACGCGGCCCGAGCGCACGCCCCGGGTCATGGACCATTCGATGGCCTTGGCCTTCAGGGTTTCTTCATCCACATCCAGGCCGTGGTGGCGGGCATAGCCATTGACCATGGCCAGAAATTCATCCTGGCTGCACTGGTGAAAACCGCGCCACAGTCCGAAACGGTCTGAGAGCGAGACTTTTT
Source organism: uncultured Alphaproteobacteria bacterium (assembly GCA_964405515.1). Lineage (GTDB taxonomy): Bacteria > Pseudomonadota > Alphaproteobacteria > JAPYRI01 > JAPYRI01 > CAYOOG01. The sequence goes on from CAYOOG010000005.1 coordinate 22,646, forward strand.
CCTCCACCACTTCCGCCGGGGTAATGGCGGTGGAGCGTTCATTTTCAACCATATCGCGGGGCATCAGGTGGCGGCGGTTGGAGGTTGCGTAGAAAACCACATTGGCCGGGCGGCCCTCGATGCCGCCTTCGAGCACGGCCTTCAGGGATTTGTAGCTGGTATCGCCTGGATCGAAGGACAAATCGTCGCAAAACAGAAGAACGCGGCGCCCGCCCCCACGCAGCTTGCTCATCAGGCGGGGCAGGGTCTGGATATCCTCGCGGTGAATTTCCACCAGAACCAGGCGCTCGACCGTCGATCCCTTCAGCTCATCGTTGATGCTGGCGTGCACGGCCTTCACCAACGAACTCTTGCCCATGCCCCGGGCACCCCAGAGCAGGGCGTTATTCGCCGGCAAGCCCTTGGCAAAACGCCGGGTGTTTTCGGCCAGCCGGTCCCGCGCCTGGTCTATGCCGTGCAAAAGGCCGATTTCCACCCGGTTGACGTTCGCCACCGCCTCAAGATGGTCGGGAGAGGCGTGCCAGACGAAAGCGTCGGCATCACTCAGGTCGAGGCGCCCGGAAGGCGGCGAAACCCGCTCAAGCGCAGCCGCCACGCGCTCCAGCAAAGGGGCAAGGCTATTCGGGAGGCCGGTTTTTGACTCATCGGACATGGAAATGGGCCCTTCGGCGCCCCATATCCTGGGGCGGCGGGGAAAGTAGCACAGGAAGAATGGCCGTCAACAAGGGCGCGGCCCGCCGTTGCGGTTTGCAAATCCTTCCGGCGCCGCTATAGTCCGCCTCGCTCAAGGGTTTCACAAGGTTTCAGGGAGCTTCACAGAATGATTTCAACGGCTTTCGCCCAAACGCCCGGTGGCGCCATGGGTTTCGATGTCGTCTCGCTGATGCCATTGATCCTCATTTTTGTCGTATTCTATTTTCTGCTCATTCGGCCGCAGCAGACCAAGCTCAAGCAGCACCGCGCCATGATCGGCGCCTTGCGGCGGGGCGACACCGTGGTCACCGGCGGCGGCCTGATCGGCAAGGTCACCAAGGTCTACGAGGGTGAATGCGCCGTCGAAGTCGCCGACGGTGTCCGCGTGCGGGTTATTTCCAGCACAATTTCCGACGTGCGCGCCAAGACCGAGCCCGCCAAGAGCGGCAAAGACGATTAGACGGCCCCAGCCGGTTTAACCCATGCTTTTCTTTCCGCGTTGGAAAATTATCGCCATCACGGCCCTGGTATTGGGCGGCTTCGCCTTTGCCGTGCCAAATCTGTTGAGCGCCAAGCAGGCGGCGAGTATTCCGGACTGGCTACCTCATAAGCAGATCAACCTCGGTCTTGACCTGCAAGGTGGATCGCACTTGCTTCTGGAAGTGGAAGCGGATGTCGTTATCGCCGAGCGCCTGGAGGCCATCCGGGATTCCGTGCGGCCGATCTTGCGCGGCGACCGCATCGGATACACCGGTCTTGAAGCCACGCAGGCCGATGTGCGTTTGCGCGTGCGTGACTTGGCCGATCAGGAAAAGGCGGCGCGGTTGCTGCGTGGCTTGGCAACGCCGGTGGGCGGCGGCCTTTTAGGTGCGGGCACCATGGATATTGCGGTTGAGCCCCTCGACGGCGGACTGATCGTCTTGACCATGACCGAGGAAGCCATTGATGACCGGCGGCGCAAAGCGGTCGAGCAGTCCATCGAAATCGTGCGCCGCCGCATCGACGAACTCGGCACCCGCGAGCCGACCATCCAGCGCCAGGGCGACGACCGTATCCTGGTGCAATTGCCCGGTGTCGACGATCCGGACCGCATCAAGCAACTCCTGGGTAAGACAGCGAAACTGCAATTTCGCATGGTCGATCACAGCACCAGCCCGGCCCAGGCGGAGCGGGGGCGGGTACCGGCGGGTTCTGAATTGCTTCCCGGCGCCGAGGGCACGCAACAAACAAGTTACGTCGTGCGCAAGCGCGTGGTCGTAGGCGGAGAGCATCTCGTGGATTCTCAGCCTTCCTTCCAGGATAACATGCCGGTCGTGAGTTTTCGTTTCGACGCTCAGGGTGGCCGCCGTTTCGGCGACACCACCAAGGATAACGTCGGCAAGCAACTGGCCATCGTACTGGACGGCAAGGTCATCAGCGCGCCGGTGATCCGTAGTGCAATATTGGGAGGCTCGGGCATCATTAGCGGCAACTTCACGGTGCAGGAAGTCAACGACCTCTCACTGCTGCTGCGCGCCGGCGCCTTGCCCGCACCCTTGAAGGTGCTGGAGGAACGCTCTGTCGGGCCGGACCTGGGCGCGGATTCCGTAGCGGCGGGCAAGATGGCCGCGGCGATCGGCTTCGCCGTTGTCATTATCTATATCGGGATTACCTACGGCGTTTTCGGGCTTGCCGCCAACGCCGCGCTGATCGCGAACATGGCTCTCATAATGGGCGCCTTATCGTTGCTTCAGGCGACCCTGACCCTGCCCGGAATTGCGGGGATTGTCCTGACCATAGGCATGGCGGTGGACGCCAATGTTCTGATTTTTGAGCGCATCCGCGAGGAAGCGGGAGCGGGTAAGACACCCTTCGCCGCCGTGGAGGCGGGATACAAGCGGGCGCTGGGAACAATTCTGGATGCCAACATCACCACATTCATCGCCGCCGCCATCCTTTTCGGCATGGGCTCGGGCCCGGTTAAGGGCTTTGCCGTCACGCTGGCTATAGGCATCGTCACCTCGGTGTTCACTGCGTTCACCCTCACGCGGCTCTTGGTCGGGACGTGGCTGAGGCGCTCGCGGCCCGTGGAACTGGTGATATAGGGCGCTCTCGGCCTATATGGAGGCAATTTGATGGGTGCAAATCGGTTTTTCGGGAAGGCATGGTGCGAAGCGCGATATGGTATATCGGGTGAGCGCCATAACGCACCCGTGGGGCCGAATTGCCCCACCGAAGGCCTGGTTTCTTTACGCCGTGGCTGTGTTGCGTCTCTTAGCCGATGTCCCACATCGCCAGGCGAGAAACGCCTTGCCACGGAACAAATTAACTCCGGTCAAATGCCTCAATATAGGCTGAAAGCGCCCTTATGCTGACGCTCAGACTCGTTCCCGCCGACACCAACGTTCCGTTCCTGGGCGTTCGCCGTATCGCCTATGTACTGTCAATTATTCTTGTTATCGCTTCGATGGCCCTGTTTGCCGTGCGCGGGCTCAACTACGGCATCGACTTTCGTGGCGGCACGCTGATCGAGGTCGGCATGCCGGAAGCCCCGGATCTTTCGGTGATGCGCGCTGATTTGCGCGGCCTGGGTTTGGGAGATATCGCCATACAGGAATTTGGCGCCCCGACGGACGTATTGATCCGCGTCGAGCAGCAGCCGGGCGATGCATCGGCACAACAAGCCGCTGTCGCCCAGGTAAAACAGGCGCTCAGTGAATCCTTCGGGGAAGGGATCAGCTACCGCCGGGTCGAGGTTGTGGGGCCGAAGGTCAGCGGCGAATTAATTGTCGCCGGCGCGCTGGCCGTGGTGCTCGCCGTTGCCGCCATGCTGGTCTACATCTGGTTCCGTTTTGAGTGGCAGTTCAGCATGGGTGCGGTGCTGGCTCTGGTTCACGACGTGCTGTTGACGATCGGCTTCTTCGCCATCACCGGCCTGGAGTTCAACCTTTCGATTATCGCCGCCATTCTGACCATTGTCGGCTATTCCATGAACGATACGGTGGTTGTCTATGACCGCATTCGAGAGAACCTGCGCAAATTCAAGCGCATGGAACTCACCGAGCTGCTGAACCGCAGCATCAACGACACCCTGTCGCGCACGGTCATGACATCGGTTACGACCTTGCTCGCCCTGTTGTCGCTGTTCTTCTTCGGTGGGGCGGTCATTCAGGGCTTTACCGCCGCCATGATCTGGGGCGTGGTGATCGGCACCTATTCCTCGATCTTTGTCGCCGCGCCCCTGCTGTTGCAGTTTGGGATCGAGCGCGAGGGTGCCATCAGCGGCGAAGTCCTCGACGACAAGCCATAAAAAAGACCGGAGCCCGAAGGCCCCGGCCAATCACATTCGAATTTTCCGTCTAGTAAAGGTGCCGCATCGCCAGCATGCAATAGAGCATGGGGATGGACAACATGGTGTTGGTGCGCGAGAACAACATGGCCGTGCGCGCCGACTTGGCCTTGACGTCGGCTTCCGCCTCAACAATGCCGAGCGCCCGTTTCTGGTTCGGCCAAATGACGAACCAGACGTTGAAGGCCATGATCATGCCAAACCACATGCCGATCCCAATGGCGTTCTCGGCTGTATTTCCGGCGAAGGTCAGGGCGTCCATCAGGTAACCACTGAGGTAACCCAGAACGAGACCGAAAAATAGTGTTGAAAGCGCCGCCCAGCGGAACCAGAACAGGGCCGCGGGCGCGATGACCTTGCCGATGGCCGGCTTCTGCTCGTCCGGAATATTCGGCATGTTCGGAATTTGCACGAAGTTAAAATAATACAGAAGGCCGACCCACATGACCCCACTCAGAACGTGCAGATAGCGGGCCCAGAAGGCCAGATCAAAACTTTCCATAGCCTAGTCTCCTCTTTTCCAATTGGGCCGCGTTATTGCAAAACGGCGATGACGACGAGGGTGAGCACAACCCCCAAGATGATTGTTTGATTTAGCGATTCCAGCGGATTCTTCATAAACCGACGTCCTCTCCTGTCCAATACGACGCCATATCCCCCGGCGTCCGGATCGGAATTGATTTGCGATTGCAACTAGAAGCATAGCACAAAACCTAGTGCCCGCAAGCGGCTGAAGCCATGGATATTGTACCCTAGAACACTTCGGCGTACGCGCGTACAGGAAATGATGGCGCGCCGACAATGGCGGGGGGTACGGCGCTGAAGCGGAAACCTTCGCCGGGTAGAGCATCCAAATTACAAAGATGCTCGACCACAAGGATACCTTCGGCCAGCAGCCGGGTATGCACCGGACGGGCCGGGTCCTCGGTGTCGTCCACGTTCCAGGCGTCGATGCCAACCAGGGCCGCTCCACCCTCGATTAACCCTGTTACGGTTTGCTCTGCGATAAAGGGACCAAGATCCCAATAGCCCGGTGTTCCCCAACGGGCGTCCCAGCCGGTGTGAAACAGCACCGCGCGACCGGCAATATCCTGGCCGCTGAGATCCACCATGATCGCCCGATCTCCGGTTTCCTCCACAATCAAGCCGGGCAGGCCCGCCATGGCATCTACGGGCAACGCGCTCAAATCGGCTTTGTCCGGATAACGGTGATAAGGGCTATCGATGTAAGTGCCGACATTGCCCACCATATCCACATGACCAATACAGAAATTTGCCTTGCCGGCGTATTCCTCCCGCGAGCTTTCGTGGTCCAGATGGGCCCCGATCCTGGGGCTTGGCAACCCCGGATAGGCATCCATGCCGTCGGCGATTGCATGGCTGAGATCAACAAAGCGGGGCACTGGAGCTTAGTCCGACAGGTCGATCAGCACATCGTGCCAGAAATCGAGCGAGCCATAAAAATCCTCGACCCGGATGCGCTCATCCTGGCCGTGGATTCTGGAATCGTTGGGCTCGTGAAAGGCCTGGGCTATGCCATAGGTGGGCAGGCCGGCATTGCGCGTATAGAGGCCATCGGTGGCGCCCGTGGACATGTCGGGAATTAGGACGATGCCGGGATAACGGGCAGGCACGGCGCTGGTAACGGTGCCGAGCACATCGTCGCGCAAGGGCGAGGGCGGACTCGCCGTCGGCTCCTTGTCGCGGCTCAGCTTGATTTCCGGGTCGGCAATAATATCGACTAACTTCGCCTCGACGTCGTCCGGCGATAGGCCCGGCAGGATGCGGCAGTTCACGGTGGCCCGTGCCAATTGCGGCAGGGCGTTGTCGGCGTGGCCGGCGAACAGCCGCGTGGCCACGCAGGTCGTGCGCAGAAGCGCGTTGAAATGGGTCGATTCAGCGAGGCGCGCCACCACTTGCCGGTCCAACTTGCCGCTGCCCACGGATTTCATATCCGCTACCTCGGGACCCGTCGAAATCTTTGCAACCTCACGGAAGTAGCCCTGAGTAACCTCGTTCAGGACCGCCGGGAAGGTATAATTCTCCAGCCGCACCAGGGCGTTGGAAAGCTGGTAAATGGCGTTGTCGCGGGGCGGTCGGGAGGAATGCCCGCCCTTGTTGCGCACCTCCAGATGAAAAGTCAGATAGACCTTTTCACTGGCCTGGATGGCGAAGGCGACTGCCTTTCCATCGCGAAGTTTGCCGCCGCCGGCATCGGCGTTCAGGACAAAATCGGCGTCGATCATGTCGCGGTGGTTCTTGATCAGCCACTTGATGGTTTCCTGGCCGGTTTCCTCGTCCGAGGTGACCGCGAAGATCAGGTCGCGATTGGGCATGAAACCTTCGGATTTCAGGCGGATAAACGTGGCTACAAGGGAAGCCACGCCCAGCTTGTCGTCGTCGCTGCCGCGACCGTAGTAATAGCCATCCTTTTCAGTCAGAGCGAAGGGATCCAGATTCTGGGTCCAATCTTCTTTCAGGGCGTCCACAACGTCGATATGGGCGATCATCAGAATGGGCTTCTTCCCCGATGATCCGTCGCCCTTGTAGCGGGCGTAAAGCACTCCGTGCTGGTCGTCGTAGCGCAGAACCTTGGCGTCATCGGCGCTAAAGCCCGCGCCGTGCAAGCGTTCAAGCAAGGCCTGCTGGGCCGCGTTGGTCTGGTTTTGGCCCTTAACCGTACGGAAGGAGACCATTTCCTCATACATATCCCGCGCCAGGGATTGTTGGTCGGTGAGTTCACTTGCCGACGATTGGACGATGCTCCAGGCGGTCACAATGCCTACGAAGGCCAGTATTTTCTTCATGATCTCCCTTTCAAATCTATTCTGCCGCAGCGCGGGGCTTGCCGAGCCAGGCGTCAAGGTCGGTGAGCGCCCGGGCCGACTTGGCCGGCTTGCGTTCGCGTCGTTTTAGCTTGCCTTCCAGGGGCGGGAAGAGCCCGAAATTCACATTCATGGGCTGAAAGGTCTCGGCCATGGCGCCGCCCGTGATATGGCCCAGCAAAGCCCCCAGCGCGGTTGTCGGCGGCGGTGGGGCGATTTCCAGATTCAGGGCCTCGGCGGCGGCAAAACGGCCCGCCAATAGCCCCACGGCGGCGCTTTCCACGTAGCCCTCGACGCCGGTGATCTGACCGGCAAAGCGCAGACGGGGCTGGGCCTTCAAGCGCAGCACACCATCCAAAAGGCGGGGGCTGTTCAGAAAGGTATTGCGGTGCAGGCCGCCAAGGCGGGCGAAGCGGGCTTGTTCCAGGCCCGGAATGGTCTGGAAAATGCGGGTTTGTTCGCCATGAGTCAGCTTGGTCTGAAAACCAACGATGTTGTAGAGCGTACCGAGCGCGTTGTCCTGGCGCAGTTGCACAACGGCGAAGGGGCGTTCCTCGCGGTGGGGATTGGTCAGGCCCACCGGTTTCATGGGTCCAAACGACAAAGTGTCGGGCCCGCGCGCCGCCATGATCTCGATCGGCAGGCAGCCTTCAAAGTAAGGTGTGTTTTCCTCCCACTCCTTGAAGCGTGTCTTTTCGCCCGTCTGCAGCGCCTCGACAAAGCCGTAGTATTGCTCGCGGTCGAGCGGGCAGTTGACGTAATCCGCGCCGTCGCCCTTATCGTAACGCGACTGCATCCAGGCCACGTCGAAGTCGATGGAGTCCTGGTAGACAATCGGCGCAATAGCGTCGAAGAAAGCCAGGGAGTCTTCACCGGTTACATCGCCCAGGGCCTCGGCCAGCGCCGGCGAAGTCAGCGGGCCCGTGGCGATGATGACGCTGTCCCACTCTGGCGGCGGCAGACCTGCGACTTCCGAGCGCTCTATGGTCACCAGGACATGATCGGCCAGGGCTGTTTCCACGCCCCGGCTGAAATCATCCCGGTCGACGGCCAGCGCGCCACCGGCGGGCAGCCGAGATTTATCGGCAGCGCTCATGATCAACGAGCCGCAGCGGCGCATTTCCTCGTGTAGCAGGCCCACGGCGTTGCCTTGAGGGTCGTCGGAGCGGAAGGAATTGGAGCAAACCAACTCGGCCAGATTGCCGGTCTGGTGCGCATCCGTGCCCCGCTCGGGACGCATTTCATGCAGCACCACGGGCACGCCCGCATCGGCCAATTGCCAGGCTGCCTCGGCCCCCGCCAGACCACCACCGACGACGTGAACGGGGGGAGGGGAAGCCACCAACCGCTACTCTGCCGCCGCGGCGCGGGGCTGGGACTTGCCGGGCTTCTTCGCCTTGCCGGTCTTCTTGGCGGGCTTCGATTTGGCTTTCTTCGTGCGGGCGCCCGGACGCAGTATTTTCGAAAGGTACTGCCCGGTATAGCTACGCTTGACCTTGGCCACCGCCTCCGGAGCACCGGCGGCAACGATCTCACCACCGCCGTCGCCGCCATCCGGCCCCAGGTCGACAATCCAGTCGGCGGTCTTGATAACTTCAAGATTATGTTCGATGACCACTACCGTGTTGCCCGCAGCCACCAAGCTCTGCAAGACTTCCAACAGCTTGCGCACATCCTCGAAGTGAAGGCCCGTTGTCGGCTCGTCAAGAATATATAGCGTGCGCCCGGTGGCCCGCTTGGAGAGCTCCTTCGCCAGCTTGACCCGCTGGGCCTCGCCGCCGGAGAGCGTCGTCGCCGCCTGGCCGACCTTGATGTAGCCCAGGCCGACCCGCTGCAGGGTTACAAGCTTGTCTCGAATGGCCGGCACGGCCTTGAAGAACTCGGCGCCGACGTCAACGGTCATATCAAGCACGTCGGCAACGGACTTGCCCTTGAAAGCTATCTCCAGGGTCTCGCGGTTGAAGCGGCGGCCCTTGCATTCATCGCACTGCACGTAAATGTCCGGCAGGAAATGCATCTCGATCTTGATCAGCCCGTCGCCCTGGCAGGCCTCGCAGCGCCCGCCCTTGACGTTGAAGGAAAAGCGCCCCGGCTTGTAGCCCCGCGCCTTGGCCTCCGGCAGACCGGAGAACCAGTCGCGAATGGGCGTGAAGGCGCCCGTGTAGGTCGCGGGGTTGGAACGCGGCGTGCGCCCGATGGGCGACTGGTCGATATCCACCACCTTATCGAGATTCTCCAGGCCCTCGATGGCCTCGTGCGGGGCAGGGTGCTTGCGTGCGTTGTTCAACCGCCTCGCCACGGCCTTGTATAGGGTTTCGATAATCAGCGACGACTTGCCACTGCCCGAAACGCCGGTCACACAGGTAAACGTGCCAAGGGGAATTTCCGCCGTCACCCGCTTGAGGTTGTTGGCCTCGGCGCCAATGACGCTGATGCAGCGTTGCTCCTCCGGCACGCGGCGTTCGGCGGGGATCGAGATTTGCTTGAAGCCTGACAGGTACTGGCCGGTCAGGCTGGCTGGGCTGGCCATGATCTTCTTCGGCGTGCCCTGCGCCACCACCTCGCCACCATGCACTCCCGCCGCCGGTCCCATGTCGACAATATGATCGGCGGCCAAAATTGCCTCCGCATCGTGCTCGACCACGATCACCGAATTGCCGAGGTCGCGCAGATTCTTGAGAGTCCCCAGCAGCCGCGCGTTGTCCCGCTGATGCAGACCGATGGACGGCTCATCGAGCACGTAGAGCACGCCGGTGAGCCCAGAGCCGATCTGCGAGGCGAGACGGATGCGCTGGGATTCACCGCCCGACAGGGTGCGCGAGGCACGCGACAGCGTCAGGTATTCAAGGCCCACATTATTGAGGAAGTTCAGCCGCTCCTTGATCTCGCGAAGCACCCGGGCGGCAATTTCACGGTCCTTTTTCTTCAGCTTGGCGGACAAACCGTTGAACCATTTTGCCACCTCCGAAATCGACATGCGCGTCACGTCGCCGATGTGGTGCCCGCCGACCCTGACCGCCAAGGACTCGGGCTTCAGACGGTGGCCGTTGCAGTCATCGCAGGCTGCGGCGTTTTGGAAGCGGGAAAGCTCCTCGCGCACCCAGGCGCTATCGGTCTCGCGCCAACGCCTCTCCATGTTGGAGATCACGCCCTCGAAAGGTTTCTTGGCGGAATACTTGCGGTTGCCGTCGTCGAAGGTGATGCGAATGGCCGTCTCGCCGGAGCCATAGAGGATCGCCTGGTGCACGTCCTGCGGCAATTCCTTCCAAGCTGTGCGCATACTCACCTTGTAGTGCCGGGCCACGCTCTCAAGGGTTTGGACGAAGTAGGGCGAAGTGGACTTGGACCAAGGAGCGATTGCGCTGTCGGCGAGCGACAGTCGCTCGTCGGGAACAACCAAACCGGCGTCGAAATGAAGTTGCCGCCCCAGGCCGTCGCAGGTCGGGCAGGCGCCGTAAGGGCTGTTGAAGGAAAACAGCCGGGGCTCGATTTCGTCAATGGTAAAACCCGAGACCGGGCAGGCGAACTTGGCGGAAAAAATCACCCGCTCATGTTCGCCCTTGTCGTTCTTATCCGCCAGTTCGGCCACGGCAATGCCGTCAGCCAACTCAAGCGCCAGCTCGATGCTGTCGGCGACGCGGTTGCCCAGGTCGCCGCGCACCACCAGGCGGTCCACGACCACGTCGATGTCGTGCTTGAATTTCTTATCGAGCGCCGGCACCTCGGCGATCTCATAGAGGCTGCCGTCCACCTTGACGCGCTGAAAGCCGCGCTTCTGCAAATCGGCGAATTCGCGCCGATACTCGCCCTTGCGGCCGCGCACCAAAGGCGCCAGCAAATAGAGCCGCGTGCCCTTCGGCATGGCTAGGACGCGGTCGACCATCTGGCTCACGGTCTGGCTTTCGATGGGCAGCCCCGTGGCGGGTGAGTAGGGCACGCCGATGCGGGCGTAGAGCAGCCGCAGATAGTCATAGATCTCCGTTACCGTGCCCACGGTGGAGCGCGGGTTGCGGGAGCTGGACTTTTGTTCGATGGAAATCGCCGGGGACAGGCCCTCGATGTGATCGACATCGGGCTTCTGCATCATCTCCAGGAACTGCCGGGCGTAGGCCGAGAGGCTTTCAACGTAGCGTCTCTGACCCTCGGCATAGATCGTGTCGAAGGCCAGC
>CAYOOG010000005.1:33671-41055 GCA_964405515.1 uncultured Alphaproteobacteria bacterium
TTGCCGGAGCCCGAAAGGCCGGTGATCACAACGAGCTTGTCCCTGGGCATCTCGATATCGAGATTCTTCAAGTTGTGCTCGCGGGCACCGCGAATGCTGATGGTCTTATTCGTGGTCATGGACTCTTTGAGGGGCTCCTGGGGTCCTTGGGCTCTCCCGTGCCGGTCAGTCCGGGAGGCGACAAAATAAGCCCAAATGGCGTTGGCGCATAGGGCCTGTTTCGGGTATGTTCCGCACAGTCGAAAATCAACCGAAATCGAGGGAATTTATGGCCGGTTCAGTTAACAAAGTGATGCTCATTGGCAACCTGGGCGCCGACCCCGAGGTCCGCTACACCCAGGCCGGAGACCCCATCGTCAACCTGCGGCTGGCCACATCTGAATCCTGGAAGGACAAGAACACCGGCGAACGCCGCGAGAAAACCGAGTGGCACCGCGTGGTGATCTTCAATGAGAACCTCGGCAAGGTAGCGCAGAACTACCTCAAGAAAGGTTCAAAGGTCTATATCGAGGGCCAACTCCAGACCCGCAAGTGGACCGGCAACGACGGTGTCGACAAGTACACAACGGAAGTCGTGTTGCAGCGTTATCGCGGTGAGCTGACCATGCTCGATAGCCGTGGCGGCGGCGGTGGCGGCGATTTCGGTGGCGGCAAGACCGGCGGTGGGGAATCCGCTGGCGGCGGCGGCAGCGAACCGGCCTACACCGCGGACAGCGATTTGGACGACGAAATTCCGTTCTAGCCGCATCGCTTGGCAGCGATTTTCAACCTTTTGACGGCCCCGTTTTTGGGCGTATTTCCGGTCGAAAAAATAGGCTGATTCCAAGCCCCAAAAGAGCCGTTTTTAGCCCCTCGATTGCTTGTCTGAGGGGACCCCGACTGATATAATTGCAGGCCCTTCCGGACGCTATATCTGGTGGAATTTGGGGGGCATCATCCCCAGATATTATGCCGACATCATGATTCGACAGAAAGCCGAGTAGCCTTGGACGATAGCACTACAGTACCGCCGACGGAGCCACCGCCGGAACCGGGAGATCACGACATTTCGCCGGTGACAATCGAGGAGGAAATGAAGCGTTCCTACCTCGATTATGCCATGAGCGTAATCGTCTCGCGGGCGCTTCCGGATGTGCGCGACGGCCTTAAGCCGGTGCACCGCCGAATCCTCTTTTCCATGAGCGAGAACGGCTACGACTTCAACAAACCGTACCGTAAATCGGCGCGCGTGGTTGGTGATGTCATGGGTAAGTACCACCCCCACGGCGACCAGGCGATCTACGATTCCATGGTGCGCATGGCCCAGGATTTCTCCTTGCGCCTGCCGCTTATCGATGGACAGGGCAACTTCGGCTCCATGGACGGCGATCGCGCCGCCGCCATGCGCTATACCGAAGCGCGGTTGGACGAAGCCGCGCACGCCTTGCTGGACGACATCGACAAGGACACAGTCGATTTCCGGCCCAATTATGACGAAAGCGAGAACGAACCGTCGGTCTTGCCGGCGCGCTACCCGAATCTGCTGGTCAACGGCGCCGGTGGCATTGCCGTCGGCATGGCAACCAACATACCGCCGCACAACCTGGGTGAGGTCATAGACGCCTGTTGCGCCTACGTGGACAACCGCGATGTCACCATCGAGGAAATGCTCGAGCTGGTTAAGGGCCCCGACTTCCCCACCGGGGGGCTGATCCTTGGCTCCCAAGGCGTGCGGTCCGGCTTCATGACCGGTCGCGGCTCGGTCATCATGCGGGGGCGGGTGCACATCGAAGAACCCCGCAAGGACCGTGAGGCCATCATCGTCACCGAGGTGCCCTATCAGGTCAACAAAGCCTCGATGATCGAAAAGATTGCCGAAATGGTGCGCGAGAAGCGCATCGAAGGCATCTCGGAATTGCGAGACGAGTCGGACCGCGACGGCGTGCGCGTCGTCATCGAGCTGAAACGCGACGCCATGTCGGAAGTGGTGCTGAACCAGCTTTATCGTTTCACGCCGCTGCAATCCAGCTTCGGCGTGAACATGCTGGGCCTCAACGCCGGGCGCCCGGAACTGCACAATCTGCGGGAGCTTATCACCGCCTTCGTCGACTTCCGCGAAGTGGTTATCACCCGGCGCACCAAGTTCAAGCTGGGCAAGGCCCGCGACCGCGCCCGCATGGTTGTCGGCCTGGTGATCGCGGTGAGCAATATCGACGAAGTCGTGGCCTTGATCCGCAACGCCCCGAATCCGGCTGCCGCGCGCGAGCAACTCATGGAACGGGCATGGCCGGCGGCCGATGTTGCTCCGCTCATCGAGTTGATCAACGAGCCCGGCTACGAGGTCGTGGACGGCACCTACCACCTCAAGGAAAGCCAGGCCAAGGCCATCCTTGAATTACGCCTGCATCGCCTGACGGGCCTCGGCCGCGACGAACTGGGCGAGGAGCTGAAGGCCCTGGGCGAGGAAATTCAGGATTACCTTGAAATTCTGCGGGATCGCGACCGCCTCATGGGCATCCTTCGCGACGAACTCGTGGAAATGAAAGAGAAATTCGCCACGCCCCGGCGGACGGAAATCATCGAGGGCGAATTGGACCAGGACGACGAGGATCTGATCCAGCGCGAAGACATGGTCGTGACCGTGACCCAGACCGGGTATATCAAGCGTGTGCCGCTCTCGACCTACCGGGCGCAGCGGCGTGGCGGCAAGGGCCGCACCGGCATGGCGACCCGGGAAGAGGATTTTGTCAGTCAGGTCTTTGTCGCCAATACGCACACGCCGGTCTTGTTCTTTGCCTCCAACGGCAAGGTCTACAAGCTCAAGGTCTGGAAGCTACCGCTCGGCACGCCGACAGCCCGTGGCAAGGCGATGATCAACCTGCTGCCCCTTGAATCGGGGGCGACCATTAATACGGTCATGCCATTGCCCGAGGACGAGGACGGCTGGGGAGAACTTTCAGTCATGTTCGCCACCTCCAAGGGAACGGTGCGGCGGAACGCCTTGTCGGACTTCACTCACATCATGGCCAACGGCAAGCTGGCCATGCGCCTCGACGAAGGGGACCGGCTGATCGGCGTTGCCACCTGCGACGAAGACGACAACATCATGTTGGCCGCGGCCAACGGCAAATGCATACGTTTTCCGGTCGAAGCCGTGCGGGTCTTCAAGAGCCGAACTTCCGAGGGTGTCAGGGGCATCAAACTGGCGGACGGCATACAGGTTATTTCCATGTCCGTCCTTAAGCACGTCGCGGTGGAGACCGTGGAACGCGATGCCTACGTGCGCTACGCCAAGGCCCAGCGCCGCGCCGACGGTGAAGGCGACGAGGGCAACGGTGATGGTCCCGCTGATGCCAATGACTTCGAAATTTCGCCGGAAAGGGCGGCGGAGCTGTCGGATGCGGAGCAATTCATTCTTAGCGTTACCGCCAATGGCTACGGCAAACGGACGTCGGCCTACGAGTACCGCGTTGCCGGGCGCGGCGGACAGGGTATCATCAATATTGAGACCTCGGCCCGGAACGGGGAGGTCATCGCCACCTTCCCGGTGGAGGACAGCGACCAAATCATGATGATGACCAATACCGGCCGAATCATCCGCAGCCCGGTTCACGATATTCGGATAGCCGGTCGCAGCACCCAGGGCGTCAATCTATTTACAGTTGGAGACGACGAGGGTGTCGTGTCCGTGGCCCGCCTGGCCGAAGCTGACGGAAATGGCGACGAAAACGAAGATTGCGAATCCGAAACGGAAGCGCCGGCTGAGACCGCCGGGGCCGAGGGATGAACAAAAGGGCAGGGGCAAGACATGGCTAAATCGCGAACAGCGCTCTATCCGGGCACCTTTGACCCCATCACCAAGGGCCACATGGACATCATTTGGCGGGGTCTGAAGCTGGTCGACCGAATGGTCATCGGAATCGCCCCAAGCGAAGCAAAATCGCCGCTTTTCAGCCTTGAGGAGCGCATCGAAATGGTCCGTACGGAAACCGCGGACATCGCCGCCAGGGCGGGTGCGGAAATCGAAGTTCGCACGTTGGAGGGCTTGCTGATAAATTTTGCCCGCGAAATCAAGGCGGATGTTATTATTCGCGGCTTGCGGGCAGTGGCGGATTTCGAGTACGAATATCAAATGGTTGGCATGAACAGTCGGCTTAACCCGGATATTGAGACGGTTTTCTTGATGGCATCGGATCAGTGTTCGTTTATTGCCTCACGGCTGGTAAAGGAGGTCGCGTCCTTCGGCGGCGAGATCAAGGACTTCGTCTCCCCGGAAGTGGCCAACGCCGTACGGCAAAAATTGGGAAGTCATAGCAAATAGCTCTTTTCGGATTAAGTTTAAGAAAATAAAGTAAAGCTATGAAAATTAAAACGTTTATCACTTTTGCGCTGGCCCTCGTTACGTTTTCCGGAGGGGTGCTCGCCTTTGATCCGGAGCGGTATAACTTGGAAGATCTCATCTATATGGAATTGAAAACCGGGCGGGTGGTGATCGAAACCCGGCCGGAGTTGGCGCCCGTACACGTCACGCGCATCAAGGAATTGGCCAGGCAGGGCTTCTATGACGGGCTGACTTTTCATCGGGTCATCGAAAACTTCATGGCCCAGACAGGCGACCCGAACGGTGACGGCACCAGTGGCTCCGGCGTCCCCTTGACGGCGGAATTCAATATTGCCCGGCATCTGCGCGGAACACTTTCCATGGCCCGGGACAAGGGCGACCCGGACAGCGCCGACAGCCAATTCTTCATCATGCTGGCCCCAGCGCCCCATTTGGATGGAAAGTATACGGTTTGGGGAAGGATTCTGGTTGGTATGGAGCACATCGACCAGGTCAAGAAGGGCGATGAATTCCAGGACGGCCTGGTCGAGGACCCGGATCGTATCATCAGCATGCGGGTGGCCACCGACGTCGATAAATAGCCGGACCGGCCATCGCCGGGCATTTCCCGCGGATTTTTTCCGCAAACATTGCCCGCAAGAATGAATGTCGACGAATTCGATTTTGACCTGCCGCCGGAGCTTATTGCTCTTCGGCCTGTAAACCCGCGGGATTCCGCGCGTCTGATGCATCTGGGAGGCGAGGGACCAAGCCTCACGGACCGTGGCCTGCGGGACCTTCCCGGGCTGCTGAACCCCAAGGACATTCTGGTTTTCAACGACACGCGCGTTATACCGGCCCGTCTTGCGGGCATTCGTGTGGGAGAACGCGGCGAGGCAAGGGTCGAGGTCACCCTACACAGGCGCGTCTCCGGCGATACCTGGCGGGCCTTCGCCAAGCCGGCCAAGAAGCTTCGGCCGGCGGATGAAATCGACTTTGCCACGGGCCTTTCTGCAACGGTGACCACCAAGGGAGAAGGTGGCGAGGTTGAACTGCGCTTCGATTGTGAAGGCCCGGCCCTGGACGCGGCCATAGCCGAAGCCGGGGTCATGCCGCTGCCGCCCTATATCGCCAGCCGCCGTGCCCCCGACGACCTGGATATCGCCGATTATCAGACCGTTTACGCCAGGCACGATGGCGCCGTCGCCGCGCCCACGGCAGGGCTGCACTTCACGACCGAGATCTTGGCGGCCCTGAGCGACAGGAACATTGAGCAGGCAAGGCTGACGCTGCACGTCGGCGCCGGTACGTTCCTTCCGGTCAAGGCGGCGGACACGGCTGACCACAAAATGCACGCCGAACGCGGCATCCTCGATGAGGCCACGGCAACCGCCATCAATCGGGTCCGGGAACAGGGCGGACGGGTGGTCGCCGTGGGCACCACGAGTTTGCGGCTTCTGGAATCGGCGGCGGACGAGGCGGGGCGGGTCTCGCCCTTTGACGGCGAGACGGATATCTTCATCACCCCTGGATACCGCTTTAATGTCGTGGATATGCTGCTGACGAACTTTCACCTGCCGCGCTCAACACTCTTCATGCTGGTCTGCGCCTTTGCCGGAGAAGCGGCCATGAAGTCCGCCTACGCCCACGCCATCGCCGATGACTATCGGTTCTATTCCTACGGCGACGCCTGTCTTCTGGAGCGAGAAGGGCGATGAGCGGTTTCAGCTTCACAGTCGGCAAGACCGATGGCGAGGCCCGGCGGGGGGTGCTGTCGACGCCGCGGGGCGAAATTGATACACCGGCCTTCATGCCCGTTGGCACGGCCGGCACGGTGAAAGCCATGATGCCGGAATCGGTTCAAGCGACGGGCGCGCAGATTATCCTCGGCAACACCTATCACCTGATGCTGCGGCCCGGAGCCGAACGCGTGGCGGCTCTTGGGGGCCTGCACAAGTTCATGAACTGGCAGGGGCCAATCCTCACGGATTCCGGGGGTTTCCAGGTGATGTCCCTGTCCAAGCTGCGCACCCTCGACGAGAACGGCGTAACCTTCCAATCACACCTGGACGGCAATGAGCATACGCTGACGCCGGAGGGCAGCATCGAAATTCAACTTCAATTGGGCGCCGACATTTGCATGGTCCTGGACGAGTGCACGCCCTTTCCGGCGAGCCCCGAGGACACCGCAAAGTCCATGCGCCTGTCGCTTGATTGGGCGGCGCGCTCGCGCGACGCCTTCGGCGCCCCGGATAACCACGCCCTGTTCGGCATCGTCCAGGGCGGCATGGATGCGGAATTGCGCACCGAATCCGCCGATTCCCTGGTCGCCATGGGCTTCGACGGCTACGCCGTGGGCGGCCTCGCCGTGGGCGAGGGGCAGGGGACCATGCTCGAGGTGCTGGATTTCACCGTGCCGCGCCTGCCCGCCGACCGGCCCCGTTACCTGATGGGCGTCGGCAAGCCCGATGACCTGGTCGAGGCCGTGGCCCGGGGCATCGATATGTTTGATTGTGTGCTGCCGACCCGGTCCGGGCGTACCGGCCAGGCCTTTACGCGCCATGGCACGGTCAATCTGCGCAATGCCCGGCACAAGGATGACCCAAGGCCCCTGGAGGCCGACTGCCCCTGTCCGGCCTGCCGGGGCCATGGCCGGGCCTACCTCAATCACCTGATCCGGTCCGAGGAAATGCTCGGCGCCATGCTGCTCACCTGGCACAATCTGGCCTACTACCAGGGGCTCATGGCCGCCCTGCGTCAGGCGATCTCACAGGGCCGACTGGCCGATTTCAAGGCCGTTTTTGCCGCGGACCGGGCCCGGGGCGATATTGAGGAGGTTTGAAGATTGCCTACCGCCTCAACCCTTGACCCGGCGGGGGTGTGGGACATACTTTCCAGGCGCAATCGGTAGGGGCGCGTAGCTCAGTTGGTAGAGCACTCGACTTTTAATCGAGCGGCCACAGGTTCGATCCCTGTCGCGCCTACCATATTTTCCGCCATTTATTTATCTGAGATAGACCAAAAAAAGCTATGGGTAGCGCTATGGGTAGCGTTAGAGCAGTAATTGGCCATTTTGGTACCCTT
>CAYOOG010000006.1:0-40521 GCA_964405515.1 uncultured Alphaproteobacteria bacterium
GATCATGCCGGGCCGCTCCCAACTGTTGACGGTAAAGGGCGCCGGCCACTTCGCGGGGTTCGCGGCGCCGGTGCGCAGGCGCTTCAAGTCCAAGGGGCTCCTGGGGTCGGGTACCGGCACTGCATTGAGCAATGTGCGCGTGTAGGGATGCACCGGGTCGCGGAACAGAACCTCGCGTGGCGCCAGTTCGACAATCTGTCCCCGGCACATCACGGCGATGCGGTCGGCCATGTAGTCCACGACCGCCAGATTGTGCGAGATAAACAAATAAGTCAGCCCCAATTCCTTCTGCAAATCCTTCAGCAGATTCAGGACTTGCGCTTGAATGGAAACGTCGAGGGCCGAAACCGGTTCATCACACAAAAGAAAACTTGGGCGAAGGGCGAGCGCCCGGGCCAAGCAAATGCGCTGGCGCTGGCCGCCGGAAAAACTGTGCGGGTAGCGGCGCATGAAGCGGGCGTCCAGGCCCACCAGACCCAGCAGTTCGCGCACCATGTCGGGCCGCGTGTTCTCGTCGCCGATGCCGTGGATCACCAGAGGCTCGCCGACGATGTCATAGACGCTCATGCGCGGATTGAGCGAGGAAAAGGGATCCTGGAAAACGTACTGCGCCTGCTGACGATAGCGGCAACGTGCCTGGCCTTTGAGGCCCAGCACCTCGACGGCGCCGTCGCGGCCGTTGAATGTCACGGCCCCTCCATCCGGCTTTAGAACCCCCATGATAAGCTTGCTCAAGGTGGTCTTGCCGCAACCGGATTCGCCGACCAGGCCCAGGCATTCGCCGCGCTCGATGCTAAAGGTCATGTCGTCGATCGCCACCCAACGGTCGGGCACGCGGGTGCCGAACATGCCCATTTGCCGGGCCACGAAAGTCTTGCGCAGGCTGTAGACCTCCAACACCGGGCGCGACAAGTCCGGCGCCGGTACTTCGTCATCGGAGGTATCCAAAAAGCCGCCGTCGGTGCGCCGGACTTCGCGCAGGGGCACAAGCCGCTCTCCGGGCGGCATTTGCAATCGAGGCACCGCGCACAACAGGCCTTGCAAATACGCGTGGCCGGGTTTCTCGAATATGTCCTCGAGTCCACCGGATTCGACAACCTTGCCCCGGCACATGACCACAACCTCGTCGGCGATACTGGCGACAACCCCAAGATCGTGGGTGATCAGCAGAACGGCCATGTCCAACTCGCTTTGCAGATTTTTCATCAGCTTTAGAATCTGCGCCTGGATGGTGACATCCAGGGCCGTGGTTGGCTCATCGGCGATCAGCAAAGCCGGCCGGCAAATCAGGGCCATGGCTATCATGGCCCGCTGACGCTGGCCGCCCGACAGCTCGAAGGGATAGATCTTGAAGGCGATGCGGGTATCCGTGAACCCGGCCATGGCCAGCATTTCGCGGGTCAGATCGCGGGCGGTTCCGGCGTCCACTTTGCGGTGCAGGCTGAGGGCCTCGCACACCTGATCGCCGACCGTGTGCAATGGCGAAAGCGAGGTCATGGGCTCTTGAAAAATGATCGAAATGCGTCCGCCGCGCAGATTGCGCATCACCGGGCTGGACGGCGGTTGTGCTGTAATGTCGAGGGGCTGGCCTTCATTCTCCGGGTCGAAAAACAGAACGTGGCCGCCGACGCGCCGGGCGCTGCGCGGCAGGATATTCATGATGGTCTGCGAGATCACCGTCTTGCCGGAGCCGGATTCGCCCACCAGGGCTACCGTGCGCCCGGCGGGCACATCGAAGGAGACCCCGTCCACGGCGCGGATGACACCCTCGGGCGCCTGGAACTCGATGGCCAGGTCGCGCACGCTCAGGACTTTTGGAGTTTGCGATGTCATGGCCGATCAGGTTTCGTTGTTTGGTTGCGCGCGGGGCATGGCGTCGATGGACTCCAGATTGGCGACCGTCGTTGGGCCCAGGTCGACGCCTCGGCCCGTGGCCTCGCGGGCGGCGCGGGTAACGATCTCGCGAAACCCGGCAATGCCCGATTCCACGGCCAGGGCGCCGCGCCCCGATGTCAGCTTCAGTTGCAGCCAGCCATCGCTATCACCACGCCGGGCCGGGTAGAAGTTCAGTTTCAGCTTGCTCAGCCCGTCCCAGGCAACGCGCGCGCCGAAAAGCCGGCCCCAGGGGCCGCCGTCGACAAGACCCGTCTCGCTCAACTCCAGGACGGTCAGGTGGTGTGCCAGGGTACGCAGGCCGAAGCCCGTGAACAGCAGGGCCAGGGCGCCCAGGAACCAGGCAATCAGGGGCGCCGGCTCGGTTAGCAAAAAGGGTCCCAGCGTACAAAGCAGCCCCAGGGCCGCACGCAGATAATCGGCGGCGACAACGGAAAATGGATATCGATGCTCGGTCACGGCGCCAAAAATACTGTTTTGTGCGGTTCTTGACCAGCGTGGCGCTTGGGGCAATAGACTCACCCATCCCACTCCCCCTTCCCATCCACCCGTTCGGGGTACCTTAGGGGTGGATGGGAAGGGGGAGTGGGAGGCTGTGGTAATGGAAAAGAGTTCTATATCCCAAAGACCTCACCGGCGCTAAGCCAGCGGGCGCCCTTGTGGGCCGTCGTGGCGGCAAACAGCCTGTCAAGGAACAGCCAGGCCGCCGGGTCGTGGATCTGGTGGTGGGTCAACAGCCCCATGGCCTCGTCGCCGCGCGCGCCGCGCCGCCGGTCGACGAGCTGGTCGCAAATCTCGTCCAGCACCACGGCTTCGCCACGAAAGCCCCGGCTGCCGCGCCAGTCGATGAAATCCACATGAGTGTTGACTTGGCAAAGGCTGGGCGGTGAGTTGGAATCGTCTGGTCCATAGGCCGAAAGGCCACGAAACCCAAGGCTCGGCAGATCGAGGCCCAATGCCGGGTCCATGCGATTCCAGGGAGGGACCAGGATGGGGTGGAGGGCGGTGCCGAGCAGGGTCTCGAGCCGCGCCTTGCCGACGCGCAACTCATCCAGCATTTCAGTCACCGGCCGGTGGGCGCCAAGCTCGGCTTTTTTTTCGCCTTCGGGGGCGTGGTTGGCATGGGCGTAACCGTGCTGGGCAACAGCAACGCCGCCGTCAGCGCCTTTGGCCCGGCGCATGGCGTGGGCGGCGGATTCAGTGAGCGTGGCCGGCACGGCGGCCAACAGCAGCGGTACCTTTGCCGCCGCTTGCAGTTTGAGCAGACGCTTTAATGCCGGCGTCAGGTGCGCGGCGTCGTCGTCCCGCCACCACAACAATGCCTTCTGCCTCAAGGCAGCCCAGGCATCCAGCTCCCGGGTCAAGTCATCCCAGCTGCTCATGGGCCAGCCCCGATCCAGTCGCGGATGATCCGCGCCGTGGTCTCAGCGCCATTGGTCTGAATATTGAGGATCTGGCGCGTTTCAGCGGCCAAGGCATTACTTAAGGCATTGTCCACGGCGGCGGCCAGTCTCAAGGGCGCCTCGTTTGCGTCGTCAAGTTCGGTTTCAGCCAACATTTCCACCAAGCCTCGCTCGGCTAAAAGACCGACGCGCAAGGTCTGTTCGGTCTCCAGGCCACCGGCATAGGGCACGATAACGGCCGGAATGCCCGCCTGCAGAACGTCCATGACCGTATTATAGCCGCCCTGGCTGATGGACAGTGCGCCAACTTGTAACAGGGACGTAAAATCCTTGCGAGCGCGCTCCACGATCACACCCTCGGGCGCCTTTGCCGCCAGCCGCGCGAAAGCGTCGTCCGGGCGGCTCCAACCCACCAGAACCCGCCAGATGCGGTCCCGGGCTTGGGCGTGGCCGCGGGCGGCCATGGCGGCCTCCAGCAGACGGTCGCCAACAGCGCCGCCTCCGGCGGAAACGATAACCTCGTCCCGGCCATCGCCATTTTCGGCCGTGCCGCCTCCCGAACCGCTGCGATCGACCACGTATCCGGTGTACGCGATCCGCGCGGCGATCTTGTCAGCCTCGGGAAAGGTGCGCTCGAAAGGCACGAACTCGGGGTCGCCGTGGATCAGCACATGGTCGAAATACTGCTCCACCAGACCAAGCATTTCATCGAGCCTACCGGGCTTACTCGGCTTCACCAGAATATCCCGAACCGAGGATACAATCAGCGGCGGTTCGCCCCGCGCCTTTGCCGCCTCCAACAAGGGGATCAACTCAAAGCGAAGCTGCCGCCGGCCGAAGGGGAACAATTCAGTCATCACGACCTGGGGCCGGTGTTTCTCGAACAGCGCCAGCAACGCCTTGCGGCGGTTGTCGCGCCAGGCGTTGTCGATGGGTTTGTCGTCGGCGTCCACCAGCTCCTTGAAGTAAAGGTCGGTGGCCCGCACCGGGGGCAACTGCTCGAAGCCCAGCCCGGTCAGGTCAAGCTCGGGCACCGGGGCGCCGCCGGAGACCAAGGTGACCTCAAGTCCCGCATCCGCCATGGCCCGGGCTATGGTCGCGGCGCGCTTAAGGTGGCCAATGCCCAAAAGGTGCTGCACGTAAAAGAACACCCGCGCCGCCATCACTTGGAATCCTTTTGAATAAGCGCCAGGTTTGCGGCTTCCAGGGTGGGCCGGCCGCCGGCCTCCAGGCGGAATACCTGTAGCCGGGTCATATCCAGTTTCACGGGCGGCTTTCCGGTCATGTCCCAGCCCGTGGCCATGGCCAGAAGCGCCCGTACAATACCTCTATGACTGACGGCGGCGACCGTCTCTCCGGCCTCGGCCACCTCGGCCAGCCAGGACTTGAGCCGGGCCTGCACCATGGCCGGGCTTTCGCCGCCCTCGGGCATGAAATCCAGCCCCCGGGCCTCGTTTGCCGCCATGGCCTCGCCCCCCTGGGCGCGCAGTTCGGCCAGTGTGCAGCCTTCCCAGGTGCCCCAGGACATTTCCATCAGCCTCGGCTCAAGTCGCGGGCGCTCCATGCCGACGATCTTGGCGGTTTCCACCGCCCGCGCCAAGGGGCTGCAATATTGCGCCGCCGCGCTGAGCTCCGGTGGCAGGGCAAGGCCTGTCATTTGCCCGCGCCCGGCGGTGGACAAGGGTTCATCCGTGTGGCCCTGGATGCGCCCGGCGGCGTTCCATGCCGTGGGACCGTGGCGCAGAATTGCCACCAGGGTCATGGCCGGGCCCCCTCGCGGCAGGCTGCAAGCACATCATCCAAAGTCTTTGCGGCGTGGCTCAAGGTGCGTTTGCCGCCGACAAACCTGTGGGCGGCGGCGGCCATGTTCCGGCGCCCCGCCTGATCGTCTAGCAAGGTGCGCACGGCTCCGGCAAAATCGCGGGCCATGGTTTCAGCCCCGTCCATTTCTTCCAGCGGCACCAGCAGCGCCGTCTCGCCGTCCTTGACCACGTCGGGCACGCCCCGGCTGGCGCCGGCGATCACCGGCAGCCCGGCGGCCTGGGCTTCCAGAATGGCCATGCCATAGGCCTCGCCCCATGCCGGCCAGAGGAAAATATCGGCGGCGGCATAGGCAGTGTTGAGTTGCCCGCCGTCCAGAGCTCCGGCGAAGATAATACTGTCTTTGCCGTGGCCGCCGAACAGGGCTTCGACCCGGCCCCGGGCCTCGCCGTCACCGGCCACCAGCAATTGCCAATCATCACCGTTCAGGCGGCCAAGCGCCGACGCCAAATGCTTGTAGGACTGCAGCTTGTCGCCCTCGCGCATCATCGCCACGGTGAGCAGCCAGGCCCGGCTTGGGTCAAGGGCGGGGTGGGCGGCCATAAGGGCCTTGCGGGCCGTGGCGCGCGGCGGAACATTTTCAAATTCACCCATGTCCATAAAAGGCGGCAGGTACGCCAGCCGGTCCCCGGCCAGGGGCGCCAGACAGGCCATGTCGTAGCGGGTCAGCGCGATCACCACCGCGGCCTCGGCGAGCACTCGTTCCGTTGCCCGGTAGCCCAGGTCCCAGGGCCCTGCCGCCTGTTTCGGCGCGTAGGACGCTTCGGCCACGATGTAGGGAATGCCGAGCCCGGCGGCCACATCCGGCCCCAGCCAGTCGGGAGCCTTGTGATAGACGTGATAGGTGAACCAGGCCTCCGGGCGTTTCCGTGCCGGCAGCGCGCGGAACCGCTGCAACAGGTCTTTCGCCTCGGCCTGGCCCTGATCGCGAAGCCCCGCTTGGCGTCCGGCGTCGCCCATGCCTTCCCAGGCGCGAAAGCGCGAGGCCAAATTGACTTCGTGACCAGCTGCTTCCAGCGCCGCCATGAGCAGCCGTGCCATGCGCCGGTCGCCGGATGGATTGTCGTGGTCCGGCGGCTTCATGGGGGCGTAAAAGGCGATGCGCATGGGCAATTTCCGATCAGCTTGAACCGTCAAGTACGTTCAAACCAAATAGCTCCGCCAAAGCAGCGATGTTGTGCGCCAGGCCGAAATGCTCCCGCAGCCGCGCCTCGCCCGCCGCGCCCAAGCGTTGCCGCAACCCCGGGTCCCGGGCCAGCCCGCTGATGGCTTCGGCCAGGGCGTCCGCGTCCCCGGGCGGCACCAGCAGGCCCGTGGCGCCGTCCTTGATCAGTTCCGGAATGCCGGAAATGTCGCTGGCGATACAGGGCACGGCTTGGCTTTGCGCCTCCATCAGCACGTTGGGCAGGCCGTCGCGGTCGCCGTCCTCGGCCATCCGGCTTGCCAGCACGAACAGGTCGGCCCGGCGCAGTTCGGCCAGCACTTCTTCCTGGGGCTGGGCGCCTCGCCAGGAGACCCGCAAGCCAAGCCCCAGGCTGTCGGCCAGACGGCTCATGTCCCTGGCCAGTGGTCCGCCGCCGATGTGCACCAGCCGCCAATCCAGATCCGCAGGTAATTGGGCAAGCGCCGCCAGCAATATCTCGTAGCCTTTTTTGGCCACCAACCGCCCAACCGAGACGAAGCGCAAAAGTCCCGCGTGGTTATCATCCTCTGCGCTGATCTGGTGAGGCGGGAAGCGTTCAAGATCGAGGCCGTGATAGACCAGATGGACCCGACCCGCCTTACCTTCCGGGCACAAAGCCGCGAGATGATCACGGGCGAAGGCGGTGCACACCACGCCCCAGGCGCAGTCCGCCAGCTTCTCGCGCTTTTCCCATGCCGGGGTGGTCCAAATATCCTTGGCATGGGCGGAAAAAGACCAGTCCCGACCAGTGAGGACGCTTGTGTAGCGGGCGACCGACGCCGGTGTGTGCAGGAAGTGCGCGTGCAGATGGCTGACGTCGGCGTCCAGCTCCCGGGCCAGCACCAGGGCCTGGCCGAAACGGCGGATGCGGTTAGGCGTGGGGTCGCGCTTCAGGTCGGCAAGCCATAGGCGCCTGGCCGTGGCATAGGCCGGGCGCCGGCGCGCGGCCCACCAGGCTTTCATCACCCGCCAGGGCTCCTGATAAAGGTATTCCGGCAGGTAAAGCAGGGGCGCCTTGATCTCCCGGTGCACGGGATGCACGTGGGCGTCCGTCGGATGGCGCAAGGAGATAATGCGGATATCCAGGCCGCGCTGCTCAAGCGCCCTGATTTCCTGGGCGATAAAACTCTCGGACAGCCTCGGGTAGCCCTTGAGAATGAAGGCGACGGGATTATGAGTCTGGACCCTAGGCATTAGGCGCGGCCATTATCGCCGGGCAGGCGCTGGCGGGCGCCTTCAAGCCAGGGTTCGACCAGCCGGGTGAAATTCTCGACCCCCGCCAGCAGGCCCGGAATGTCCACCTCGCTGGGCAGGGTCTGGCCGGGCAGGGCGCAAATCGCTTCGGCCATGAGGTCGGCGTCTCGCGTGCCCGAGCCGTCGAGCATGTGCACAAGGCCGAGCTCGCTGGCCCGCGAGGCGCGGATATGTTGCTCGAGGCGCGGCACCGTCCGGGGCACGATAAGCGCCCGTTTGTCGAGGGACAGAATTTCGCAAAAGGTGTTGTAGCCGCCCATGGCGACGATGCCCTGGGCGCCGTCGATCAGCTTCTCCATGTTGGCGTCGAAGACAATGACCTCGACGTCCTCAAGATCCTGGGCGCGGGCGGCGAAGTCGTTGCGCCGCTCCAATTGCATGAAGGGGCCGAGCACGATCAGCGCCGCCTGGGGCAGGCTACCGTTTGCCTCGTAGGCCCGCAGCACCCAATCCACTAGGGCCTCGCCGTCGCCACCACCGCCGGGCGTGACCAGAATATACGGCTTATGGGTAATTTCCGGCCTCGGCGCCTTGGCGGCGGCAAGCGGCACGCTGCGCGGCAGATAGCCCGTGTAGACCACTTTGTCGAGAATGCTCTGATCGAGGCCGAGGCCCGCCAGGGGCTCGCAGATCTGCGGCAGGCCGTAAATCCAGATATCGTCGTAAAGCTCTTCAAGCGCAGGGGCCACGCCCTTGCGCGCCCATTCCTCGGCCAGGCTTTCCGGCTCGTCCAGAATATCGCGCAAGCCCAACACCAAGCGGGTGCCGTTCTTCTTGAGGTCGTGCAGTGTCTCGCCCACCTCGCCGCGCAGGCCCAACGGTTCCTTGTCGACAATGAACAGGTCCGGGGCAAAGCTTTCCGCCGTGTGCCGGATGATCGAAGAGCGCAGACCCAGCATGTCCTCAATATCCAGGTGCAGGGTCAGGGGCGTGTATTCACCGTTGCGCAACTTGATCACGCCGGGGACGCGGACAAAGTCCACCCGCGCCCGGTAGTCGAAACTGCCGATGATCGGCGAGCCCGAAAGAATCAGTACCGACAAATTCTTGAAATTCTGCACCAGGGCGTGGGCCAGGGTCCGGCAGCGGCGCAAGTGGCCAAGGCCGAAAGTATCGTGGCTATAGATGAGCACCCGTGACCCGGGCGTGCTCTCGCGCATGATGGGCTGCCCCAATAATCCTAACAGCAGGCAAGCTTATTTCATGGCCGGGGCGGCCCAAAGCCCCTTTTTTCCCTGATTTCGGCGTGCCAGAAGGGCGGGCGCGGGGCGTTTACCCGCCGCGGGGCCTGGGTTAGTCTGTCTCGCCTATCGAGGGATCGTGATGCAGCCGACAATTTTCAAGTACATCTTGAAGTACAGCAAGCGCCAACAGGTGATTCTGACCCTGATGGCCGTTGGCTCTTTTCCCTTCCTGTATATGTTCTACGAGCTGCCCAAGCGCATCGTGAACAGCGCCATTCAGGGCGACCCGGAGGCTTTTCCCAGAACATTCCTGAATGTTGAACACAGCCACCTGGAATACCTGTTCTCGCTCTGCGGCATCTTCCTGGCACTGGTGCTGGTCAACCAAAGCTTCAAGTACGTCATCAACGTCTACAAGGGAATCACGGCGGAACGCATGCTGCGGCGCTTGCGCTTTGACCTTTATTCCCGGGTCTTGCGTTTCCCGCTACCGACGTTCCGCAAGGTCAGCCAGGGCGAAATCATCCCGATGATTACGGCGGAGGTGGAGCCGCTCGGCGGGTTTGTTGGTGACGCATTTGCCTTGCCGGTTTTCCAGGGCGGCACCTTGTTGGTGATTTTGACCTTCCTCTTTGTGCAGAACTGGGTCATGGCGGCGGCGGCTGTGGCGCTTTACCCCATTCAGATTTACGTGATCCCAAAGTTGCAACGCCGCATAAACAAGCTGGCCAAGACTCGCGTCAAGATGGTGCGTAAGCTGGCCGCCCGGATTGGCGAGAGCGTACAGGGTGTGGAGGAAATTCACGCCCACGATACCTCCAACTTGGAAATGGCGGACATCTCCCAACGTCTGGGCGATATATTTCACGTGCGTTATTCCATCTACCGCAAGAAATTCGCGGTCAAGTTTCTCAATAATTTCATTCAACACCTGGGGCCGTTCTTCTTCTACTCCCTTGGCGGCTATTTGGCGATTAGCGGCAGTTTGGATATCGGCACCTTGATCGCCGCCATTGCCGCCCACAAGGATTTGGCCGCTCCCTGGAAGGAGTTGCTCGCCTACTACCAACAAAAAGAAGACGCCCGTATCAAGTACGATCAGGTCATCACTCAGTTTCAGCCCGCCAACATGCGTGGTGCTGAATTCCAGATCGAGGAACCGGAAGGCCCACTTAGCATCGGCGGCCCGATGGTCGCGGGAAACCTCTCTTACAAGGATGACCAGGAAATCCTTGCGCTGGCGAATTTGACCCTCACTTTGGATACAAGCGATCGTGTTGCTGTTGTCGGAGAAGGCGGTTCGGGCAAGGGCGAATTTATGATGCTGCTGGCCCGGCTTCTTGATCCGACCAGCGGCAAGCTGATGGTCAATGACAAAGACATGGCGGAATTGCACGAGGCGGTAACCGGCCGCCGTATGTCCTACGTGGGCCCGAGCGCGCATATTTTCTCGGGCAGCATCGGCGAGAATTTATTCTACGGATTGAAGCACCGGCCCTTGCAGCCGGCAGAGGGGCGCGGCGCCCATGAGGAATCGTTGCGAGATCGCGAGATTATGGAGTCCCACGCCTCCGGTAACCTGGACTACGACGTGAACGCGGATTGGCTCGACTACGCCGCCGCCGGAGCGGACGATTACGCCGGTCTGGTAAAGGAGGGGCTGAAGGTTCTGGACAAGGTGGACATGGAAGACGAGGTTTTCCAGTTCGGCCTGCGCGGCGCGATCGGCCCCAGCAAGCGCCCGCATTTGGCGGAGGCCGTTCTGGGCGCGCGCCAGCGTCTGCGCGAACGCCTCGACGAACCGGAGATCAAGCCGCTTGTGGAACTGTTTGATCGGGAGAAATACAACAGCAACGCCACCTTGGCCGAGAACCTATTGTTCGGCACACCTTGCGGCGACGATTTCGACATTGATC
Source organism: uncultured Alphaproteobacteria bacterium (assembly GCA_964405515.1). Lineage (GTDB taxonomy): Bacteria > Pseudomonadota > Alphaproteobacteria > JAPYRI01 > JAPYRI01 > CAYOOG01. The sequence continues at coordinate 10,655 of CAYOOG010000006.1, forward strand.
GTCTGGCGGAGAACGCCTACGTGCGCGAGGTGCTGGAACAGGTCGGCTTGACCGACACGCTATTGCTGCTTGGCTATCAGGTGGCCGAGACCATGGTCGAGCTATTCGCCGATCTGCCGCCCGACCATGAATTCTTCGCCCAATTCAGTTTCATCAGCGCTGACGACTTGCCGGTCTACCAGGCTCTGCTGGCGCAGACCGACGCGGACAATCTCGATGGCTTGGACGAAGGCAACCGATTGCGACTCCTGTCCATGCCTTTCAAGGTGATACCGGCCCGTCACCGCCTGGGTGTCATCGACGACGAGGTACAGGCCCGTGTGCTCAAAGCCCGCGCCGTCTTTGCGGACGGTCTGCCTGAGGACGCGCGCGGCTCGGTGGAGTTTTTCGACCCTGAGACCTACAACGCCGCGACCAGCCTTCAGGACAATATTTTATTCGGCAAGATTGCCTTCGGCCATGCCGGGGGCGCCGAACGCGTCGGCAACTTGATTGCCGAAGTCATTGAAGAGTTGGGTCTCCACGATACCATCGCCGAAGTGGGGCTTGATTTTGACGTTGGCATCGGCGGCTCGTACCTGTCGTCGTCGCAGCGCCAACGACTGGCCATTGCGCGTGCCCTGCTCAAGCAGCCGGACTTGTTCATTCTGTCGGAGGCGACGGCGGCACTGGACGCGCGCACCAATGACCTCATTGGTAACAACGTACTGGAAGATTTCGCCGACGCGGGACGCGGCCTTATCTGGGCGGTGCACCGCCCCGACTTGGCCGAAAAATTTGACCGCGTCGTGGTCCTCAAGGAAGGGCAAATCGTGGAAGCCGGAAGTTTTGCAGAGCTGAACCGGGAAGGAACTTATTTGCACAACCTGTTGGGCAACGTGTAAGCACCAAAACAATTCTGGAATATTGTCATGAGCCTGAATGAAGAAGTTGAAGTCCTGCGGAAGATTCCGCTGTTCTCAAAGATCGAGCCGGCCAAGCTCAAGCTGCTGGCCTTTACCAGTGAGCGCCTGACCTTCGAGGTTGGACAGGACCTTTGTCACCAAGGGGACATGGGGGATTCCGCCTATCTGGTTATGGAGGGCGCGGCGGATATTATTGTCGACACCCCAAACGGTCCCATCAAGGTGGCGGAGGCTCACAAGAACGAATTGGTGGGTGAAATTGCCATCCTTTGCGATGTACCGCGCACCGCAACGGTGACGGCATCGTCGGAGTTGACGGCCCTGAAGATTTCCAAGGACCTGTTTTTCCGCCTGACCACGGAATTTCCGCAAATGGCGGTGGAGATCATGCGTGAACTGGCGCACCGGCTGGAAGTCACCACCGGCCAATTGCGCGAGGCCACAAGCAAGTTACGCGACGCCGGCGCCGAATAAACGGGCATCCACGAAGAATTATGTGCAGGGATTAGGTGGCGCGTGTGAGCCGGCTCGACTCCGTGATCCGCCGTCTCGAGGCCCAGCGCGCCTGTCTGGCCGAGGCCGCGCGGCTTATTGAAAACATCCCCGGCCCGGTCTTGGAACTGGGTCTTGGCAATGGCCGCACCTACGACCATCTGCGCGAGCTTTTGCCGCGGCGGCAGATTTTCGTTTTCGACCGGCGGGTGAACGCTCACCCCGATTGCCTACCGGATGAGACGCACATGATCCTCGGCGAATTCGAAGACACACTCAAGGACGCGCGCGCCCGCATCACCACCCCGGCGGCGCTGGCCCACGCCGATATCGGCAGCGGCGACAAAAAGGCCAGCCGAGCCTTGGGCGTTTGGCTTGGCTCGGCGCTCCCGCCATTGATGGCCACGGGCGGCATCGTTGTTTCCGATCAGGAACTGACCAGCGGTGCGGATAATATATTGACCGCGCTTGCCCTGCCGAACGGCGTTGCCGAAGACCGTTACTTTATGTATAGGGTGCGTTGATAACGCTTTTGGAGGAAATCATGACCCGTTCTCTCGTTATTGTTTTGTGTCTTGCTCTGTCCGGTCTTGCGGCTCCGGCCGAGGCGGGCGAGAACAAGTCCCTGCGCCAGGCGGTGGACGCCCGCGCCGCCGCCGTCGAGGACAAGGTCATTGCCTGGCGGCGCGACATTCACGAGCACCCGGAACTGTCCAACCGGGAGGTCCGGACCGCCGCCCTGGTGGCGGCGCACTTGGCGTCGCTGGGTTTTGACGAGATTCAAACCGGCGTTGCCCATACCGGCGTCGTCGGCATTTTGAAAGGCGCCTTGCCGGGTCCGGTGGTGGCGCTCCGCGCCGACATGGACGCGCTGCCGGTTACCGAGCGGGTCGATCTGCCTTTCGCCTCCAAGGCCCGGGCCATGTACAACGGCAACGAAGTCGGTGTCATGCACGCCTGCGGCCACGACAACCATACCGCCATGCTGATGGGCGCGGCGGAGGTGCTGGCGGGCCTGCGCGATCAACTGCCGGGCACGGTCAAGTTCATCTTTCAACCGGCGGAGGAGGGCGCGCCCGAGGGCGAGGAAGGCGGCGCCATGCTGATGATCAAGGAAGGCGTGCTCGGCGGCGAGTATATTCCCGAGGCGATTTTCGGCCTGCACGTTTGGCCGGAGGAGGCGGGCAGCATTCACTATCGGGCCAAGGGGGCATTGGCTGCGGCGGACTGGCTGCAAATCACCGTCACGGGCCGACAGACCCACGGTTCTTCGCCCTGGCGCGGCGTTGATCCGATTATTGTCGCCGCCCAGATCATGACCGGCCTGCAAGCCATCCCGAGCCGCCAGTTGGATATCACCACGGCGCCCGCCGTGGTCAGTATCGGCAGCATCCACGGCGGCCTGCGCGGCAACATCATCCCCGACGAAGTGGTGATGACCGGCACCATCCGCACCTTCGACCGGGAAATGCAGGCTGACCTGCACGAACGCATCCGCCGCACCGCCAAGAGTATCGCCGAGGCCGCGAGCGCCACGGCGAAGGTCACGATCACGGCTTACGCGCCGGTGACCTACAACGACCCGGACCTGACGGCGCGCATGTTGCCCAGCCTGCAACACGCCGCCGGCCGCGACAAGGTGAGCATTTCACCCCTGGTCATGGGGTCCGAGGATTTTTCCCATTTTCAAAAACGCATTCCAGGTGTTTTCGCTCTCCTGGGCGTGAACAGGCCCGGCGTTACCAAGGACCAGGCGGCGGCCAACCATTCGCCGCTGTTTTACGCCAACGAAGACGCGCTTATTGTCGGCGTCAAGGCGCTTTCCACCATGGCCGTGGATTATTTGGCTGGAAATTAAACTTCAAGATCAAGAATGACCGGCACGTGATCCGAGGGCCGTTTCCAGCCCCGGGTCTCGGTCGCCAGCTGAAGCCGCGCAAGGCCGCTCTCAAGCGCCGGGCTGACCCAGATGTGGTCAAGCCGCCGGCCCCGGTCGGCCTTTTGCCAATTGCCGCCGCCGCGGTAGCTCCACCAGGTATAGAGCTTTTCGTCCTCGGGCACGAAGCGGCGCATGGCGTCAACCCAGCCGCCCGCTTTCATCAGCCGCGCCAGATGTTCGATCTCGACCGGCGTATGGGTGACGGTGCGGGCCAGCTTCTTGTGGGACCAGACATCGTGTTCCAGGGGCGCCACGTTCAGGTCGCCCAGCAATATCCGCTTTGCCGTGGTCTTGGCCCTGAGGCCTCTGAAGTGGCCCGCCGCCTCATCGAGAAACGCAAGCTTGTGGGCGAACTTTGGATTAGCTTCGGCGTCCGGCTCGTCGCCGCCCGCGGGCACGTAAAAGTTATGCACCTCCAGCCCGCAGTTCGCCAGACGCACCTGCAGATAACGATTGTCGGCGCGCCCACACCAGTCCCGCCTCGTGACCTGGGCAAAGGGCAGGCGCGAAAGAATGGCCACGCCCGGCGTTGAAAGCGCGCACGCCAAGGCCACGTGTTCGTACCCCAACGACTTGATGCGCTGGAGCGGAAAATCAACGTCCGCCGCCTTTGTCTCCTGCAGGCACATGACATCGGGTTGATAGCGCCGGTCCACTCGGGCCAAATGGTTCTGGCGAACGCGAATCGAGTTTACGTTCCAACTGGCGATACGGATCTTCATTAAAACAAATTGAAGGTGCCGCCGGCCACGCCCAGGGGCCAGCGGCCCAACTCGAACAAACGGTATTTAAGGGCGAAGGGATGGTCCTCCCCGGCGCCGGCAAGAATTACCAGCACGGCTTGATAGGCCGCTTGGCAGGCGGCGCCGGTCGCGGCCTGTTGAACCTCCACGTCGTCGACCCCGCCGAGGGCGCAGGCCACGGTAATCGCTTCGCCGATCATGGTGATGGTCTCGCCGGCCAGGTATTCCCCCGCCTTGGCCACCGCGTCCTCTCCCAAGCGCTCCACGGCTTGGGTGGTCAAGGCGGCGCGCAACTGCTCTTCGGCTTCCCACCAGGCGCTATTCATGTCGCTGCTGTCGGCGGCGTCCGCCGCGTCCTCCCAGGTCTCAACCGGGGCCACGTAGGTATCGGGAAAGCCGAGAGCCGCCAGATAGGCCTCCGCCGTTCCGCGCGTTGCCTCGTCATGGGGTGCGCCGACGGCGCTAAACCAGACCATGTCCCGGGCCATGGCCGCCAGGCGATTGACCGCCGACAGGACCGCCGCCTCGTCCTCGTCCAGGTCGCCGGCCAGATCGTCTTCGAGTCCCGGTTCGGCTCCGTTCATGAGTTCGTCGTCGTCGGTCATGGGCGCGAGTATAAGCGGACGGAGGCTGATGTCGCGAAAACTAACCGCCAAAAACAACAGTCCGGTCAGGTGGGGGCCCGGCCGGACTTTGATTGGCGCGAATCGCGCCTGGTGCCTGTCGGGGACAGATCGAGCACCAACGGGGCTGAATAACCATGGTCCAACTGTGAGGGGTGGGAGGAGTTGCCGGACCCGGTTTACACATCAACGCCCTTTCCAGAGAGATATTACGGCGCCCCTCGGCTTTCAAGGCGTTGCCGGGCGTTTCGCCATCACGCTTCCGTGAAGGCAAGGAGCCTCAAGGCCTTGGGAGCGATCAACACTTGGTGAGGTTCGCCGGCCCCCAGCCATACCGCGATGAAACATGGCTAGTCATCGTTCTCGAAGGACAGGTCCTCGAACTCATAGACGAACAATTCCGCATCCAGGGGCTCGTTGAGATGCAGCCCGGCCAGGGTCACCGTGGTCACCAGATCCTGGGGGTCAATCACCTGCCACTGCCTCAGCGCCAGGGGCGATTCCTGAAAGGCCAGGGTCAAGGCGCCGTTCTCCGGGTTTTCCGCGTCCTGGAAGGTGGCGCGCAGCACGCCGCCGTAAGAATCCACGCTACTGACCGCGACCCCCTTGGTCAGGTCGACTTTTTCGTCCAGCAGCACCGCCAAGGGTGTATCGCCGATGGGCCAGCGGCTGTCCTCGTCCGTCTCGCCATCGTAAAGCACCACCCAGCCATCGCTGCCGACAATCAGCAGTTCCGAAGGCGGCGCGTACTCAAGCCGCACTTTGGCGCCGGGCCGGGCCATGTACAGCCGGCCCTGGGCGACGCCGCCGTCCGGGTTTACCTGAAGGAAATCGGCGCTCAGGGTGCGAATACTCTTGAGATAGCCCTCGATGCGGGCAACCTGCGCGGCCTCGGCGCTGATCTCCGGCGTCTCCTCGGCCACCGCCGATAATGCCGGCAGTACCCAGAAGGCCAGAACCAGGGCCAGAATATTGGTCAGTCGGTTCATGATTGGAATATTGGGCCTTGGCGCGCGGCGGGGCAAGGGGTGTGAATTTATGGTGAAAGTGCGGCTCCATGGTCTTTGCAAGCCTGTGACCGCAGGCCGGCGACCGTTCGCCGGAAGCCTGCGCGGCGATTGAGCGCGGCAAAACGTATCATTTTAATGCTCGCCGACCAGGACCTCGCGTTTGCCGGCGCGGCTGGGCTTGGAGACAACGCCCTGGGCTTCCATCTGTTCGATGATGCGGGCCGCGCGGTTGTAGCCGATCTGGAAATGGCGCTGGATGAAGCTGGTGGACGCCTTGCCTTCACGCGCCACCAGGGCCACCGCCTGGTCGTAGAATTCCTCGCCGCCCTTACCGCCGGCGCCGCTTATGCCCAGCCCCGCGGGGTCGAAGCCGCCGAAGTTTTCGTCCATGTCCTCGGTCACTTCATCCAGATAGTCCGGCAGACCTTGAGACTTCATGGCCGCGACGATGCGTTCGGTCTCTTCCTCGCTGACGAAGGGGCCATGGACGCGGGTAATGCGCCCGCCACCGGCCAGATACAGCATGTCGCCACGGCCCAAGAGCTGTTCGGCGCCCTGCTCGCCCAAGATGGTCCGGCTGTCGATCTTGGAGGTGACCTGGAAGGAAAACCGTGTCGGGAAGTTGGCCTTGATGGTGCCGGTAATCACGTCCACCGAAGGCCGCTGGGTCGCCATAATCAGATGAATGCCGGCGGCCCGGGCCATTTGCGCCAGGCGCTGCACGGCACCCTCGATATCCTTGCCGGCGACCATCATCAGGTCGGCCATTTCATCGACAACGACAACGATGTAGGGCAGCGGCGTCAGATCCAGATCCTGGTCCTCGAAGATAGGCTTGCCGGTCTCGGGGTCAAACCCGGTTTGCACCGTGCGTTTCAGGACCTCGCCTTTCTTGCGCGCTTCTTCGAGACGCCGGTTGTGGTTGACGATATTGCGCACGCCGAGCTTCGACATGGAGCGATAGCGGTCCTCCATTTCACGCACGACCCATTTCAGGGCCACAACGGCCTTGCCTGGGTCGGTAACTACCGGCGCCAGCAAATGGGGGATGCCGTCATAAAGCGACAGCTCCAGCATCTTGGGGTCGATCATGATGAAGCGGCATTCCTCGGGCGAGAGACGGAACAGCAGCGACAGGATCATGGCGTTGATACCCACCGACTTGCCGGAGCCGGTCGTCCCGGCGACCAAAAGGTGCGGTGTTGCCGCCAGATCGATAATCACCGGCGCGCCGCCGATGTCCTTGCCCAAGGCCAGCGGCAGCCGGGCGGTGTTGCGCTCGTATTCGCTGGTGGAAAGCAATTCGCCCAAATAGACGTTCTCGCGCTCGGCGTTGGGCAGTTCGATGCCGATGGCGTTGCGCCCCGGGACCACGGCGACGCGGGCGGAGACGGCGCTCATGGAGCGGGCGATATCGCTGGCCAGGCCGATGACCCGGGCGGACTTTGTCCCCGGCGCCGGCTCCAGTTCGTAGAGCGTGACTACCGGGCCCGGGCGCACCTTGACGATCTCGCCCTTGACGCCGAAATCATCAAGCACCGATTCCAGAAGCCGGGCATTGGCTTCCAGGGCTTCGCGGTCGACGTCCCGGGCGCCGCCCGCGGGCGGCACGGAAAGCAGATTGAGGGCGGGCAAATGGTATTCCCCGCCGGCACCCAGGTCGAAGGCCGGCTGTACCTCGCGTTTCGCCCGGCGCCCGCGTTTCAGCTTGGCGCGGTCCTGAATAACCCGCGCGTTGGCGCTGTCGTCGGCCATGGCTTCCTCGGGTGCCATTTCCTCGGGAAGCGGTTCTTGGTGCTGGGCCGGGGTCTGTCCGATCCGCGGCGCGGCGTCGATAATCGATAAATGCGCCCGGGTCATCCAGGTGTAGGCGCGGCGTATGCGGCCATAAGCAAAGACGCTGCCGTGCCAGATCTTTCGCCCGGTCCAGCGCGCGCCGAGGACGGCTTGACGCCATTCCTCGCGGCTGATGCCAAGGGTTGTGGCCAGGGCGCCGACCGCCAGCAGGGCCGTCAGCAGGCCGGCAAGAACGCCCGCCACAGGCAAACCCAGCTTCAGGGCCAAGAGGCCAAGCGGGGCAAACAGGAAATCACCGGCAACGCCGCCAAGCCCGGTGGCCAGGGGCCAGGCCTCGGGTACCGGCAGGCTGGCCGCGAGCATGGCTGTGCAAAGCAGCGCCACGGGCAGCATCATGGCGTTGGCGGCCAGATAGGGCAGCCCCTGGTGAGAGGCCAGGCGCCAGGACCAGGCCCAAAGCACGATTGTCAACACACAGGCGCCAAGCCCCAAAGTTTGCAGTAGGAAGTCCGCGGCGTGGGCGCCAAGGGGTCCGGCCCAGTTGGTTGTGGCCGTGCTGGCGGCATTGTTCCAACTCGGGTCGAGGGAGCTGTAACTAAGCAGGGCAATGGCCAGAACCAGCCCCAGGGCGAACAGAGTGAAGCCACCAGCCTCCACGGCACGGCGTTTCAAAAAGCTCACGGTGCTGTCAGCCAGGAACGGCTGCTTACGCGCCTTCATCCGCGAGGGGGAAATCGTTGCACGGGCCGCATCTGGCCGGGCCATGGAGCGTGCCATAGTCATACTCTTTCGAATTCGCTCCCGTACCGGACCCGCTGCCGCCCCCTTCCCCGCGCCACCCCGCCTCTGGCGGGAAAAGCGCGGCCCCAACGGGGTGGGCCGGCCGGAAACAAGAACAAACCCAAAACTTACGCTAGACAATGTAGCCCGGCCCGGCCCGACACACAAGTTTTAGTGTCTAGAGCACTTCAAGGCCGAATAGAATCAATTTGATGGGTACAAATCGGTTTCTCGGGTAGGCGTGGCGTGAAGCGCGATATGGTGTATCGGGCAAGCGCCATAACGCATCCGAGGGGCTGATTTGCCCCACCGGAGGCCGAGTTTCTTTACGCCGTGGCTGTGTTGCGTTCCTTATGCGATGCCCCACATCGCAAGGCGAAACGCGCCTTGCCACGGCGCAAATTAACCTCGGTCAAATGGTTCAATTCGACCTTGAAATGCTCTGTTTGCCCGATTTGGGCCGATTCCCGCCCGGGAGCGGATTAGGCCGTGCCGGCGAGCCGGGCCTCCAGGCTCTTTCGCGCCGCCGGCCACTCGTCCGCCAAAATGGCGAAGCTCACGGTGTCGCGCAGGTAGCCGTCAGGCAGTATTTTGTGGTGTCGCAGGACGCCTTCCTCCTTGGCGCCCAGCCTGGCGATGGCCCGGCGCGAGCGGGTGTTACGGGCGTCGGTGCGCAATTCCACCCTTATGGCGCCCAGGGCCTCGAAGGCGTGGCCCAACAGAAGCAGCTTGCATTCCGGGTTCATCTTGCCGCCCCAGGCTTCCGGCGCGTACCAGGTAAAGCCGATCTCCAGCCCGTGGTGCTCGGCCTCGATACGCATGTAGCGGGTCGAGCCCACAAGGCGGTCGTCGGCCAGGCGGCGCACGGCGAAAACCAATTGGCGCGGGTCAGCCTGGGCCTCGAGGGAGGTATCAAACCAGCCGTCGAAAGCAGCGCCAGTCCCGTCACCAGGAAGGTAGGTCCATATGGCCGTGTCGTCGGCGGCCCGCGCCAGCCCGGCGCGATGTTCTTCAGCCAGGGGCTCCAATCGCACAAAGTCGCCTGTCAGGACCAGCGGTTTTACCTGCATCATGGCGCTCACTGCTCCCGTTGAACAAAAAGAGGGCGGCATCACGACCTCCCGCGTCGATGCCGCCCCTAAGAAGTGGGAGATTGGCGCGGCGGCTATCTCTTGGTCACGTCGTCTTCCGGATTGGCGCTGACGCTATGAACGGCAATGTCCGCGCCCTGGTGTTCCTCTTCGGCGCTAAGGCGGAAGCCCATGGTCTTGTTTATCAGGGTATAGACCAGCAATCCGGCGATAAAGGCAAAGATGACACCGATCATGGTCCCCGCCACCTGGGCCAGGAAGGTGACGCCACCCATGCCGCCCAAGGCCTCAAGGCCGAAGATGCCGCAGGCCACACCGCCCCAGGTGCCGCACAGACCGTGCAGGGGCCAGACGCCAAGCACATCGTCGAATTTCCACTTGTTCTGACAAAGATTGAAGGTCCAGACGAACAGGGCCCCGGCGACGGCGCCCGTGACCAGGCTGCCTACCGGATGCATGACATCCGAGCCGGCGCAGACCGCGACCAGACCGGCGAGCGCGCCGTTGTGCACAAAGCCCGGATCGTTCTTGCCGGCGACAAGCGCCGCGAGAATGCCACCGACCATGGCCAGCAGCGAGTTCATGGCCACAAGACCATTGATGCCTTCGACGCTTTGCGCGCTCATGACGTTGAATCCAAACCAGCCGATGCACAGCAGCCAAGATCCCAAGGCCAGGAAGGGAATGCTCGAGGGCGGAATACCGGCGACGCTGCCGTCGTCCCGGTAGCGCCCCGTGCGGGCACCCAATACCAATACGGCGCCGAGCGCGATCCAGCCCCCCACCGCGTGGACCACGACCGAACCGGCGAAATCGTGGAAGTCGGCGCCGAAGGTACCGGACATGAAGTCCTGGAAGCCGAAGTTGCCGTTCCAGACCATGCCCTCGAAGCTGGGATAGACAATGGCAACGATGATCGCCGTTGCCGCCATTTGGGCGTAGAACTTGGCGCGCTCGGCGATGCCGCCGGAAATAATGGCCGGTACCGCGGCGGCGAAGGTCACCAGGAAGAAGAATTTGACCAGATCGAAGCCTGAAAGGGCAAAACTACCGTCGCCCCCACCGGACAGGGTCTGGGCGCTGACCAGGAAGCTGACGCCGTAGGCCACCATGTAGCCGATAAAGAAATAGGCCATGGTGGATGTGGCGAAATCCACCAGGATCTTCATCAGCGCGTTGACTTGGTTCTTGTGGCGAACCGTGCCCACTTCCAGGAAGGCGAAGCCGCCGTGCATGGCGAATACCAAGATGGCCCCCATAAGCACGAAGAAAGTGTCTGAACCGGTATTCAAGTTTGCCATCTCTGTTTCCCCCAAGAGGTGTTCGGCGGCTCAAGGCCGCATTGGATCAACGGCTTTTCTTCTCAAGTTTCGTGCCATGTGGGCGGTCCTGGCCCACGGCGGGATACGGGTGTTTCTTCGCCGCCGCCTTGACCAGAAATTAGGCAAAAAGACACACGCAAGGCCGAGTTTGCCCATATTTTAAGCAAACCCGGCCCCGGGTACCGCGCCGCCCCAGAAGGAGAGGCGGCGCTATAGGTTACTCGACCCGTTCGCCGTGTAGCGCTAAGTCCAGTCCCTCCACTTCGGTCTCGGTATCCACCTTGAGGCCGACGATCATGCCGACCACCTTGAGAATGACGAAGGTGGCGACGCCGGAATAGATAATGGTGGCGAGGATTCCATAGATCTGGGTGCCAACTTGTCCAGTGTTGCCTTCCAGCATGCCCGGAGTGCCGCCGATGGCCTCGACCGCGAAGACGCCGGTCAGGACTGCGCCGGTAATGCCGCCCAGGCCATGCACGGCGAAGACGTCAAGGGAATCGTCAAAGCCGAGCTTCGGCTTCAACCAACCGGCGCCCCAGAAGCAGACCACGCCAGCAACGGCGCCGATGGCCAGGGCGCCCGACGGCCCGACATATCCGGAAGCCGGTGTAATGGCCACCAGACCGGCGACCGCGCCACTGACGATGCCCAAAACCGTGGGCTTGCTGCGGGTCAGCCACTCGGCGAACATCCACGACAGGGCGGCGGCGGCGGCGGCGATTTGCGTCACCGCCATGGCCATGCCGGCGCTGCCGTTGGCGCCGACGGCGGAACCGGCGTTGAAGCCGAACCAGCCGACCCAAAGAAGCGAGGCGCCGATCACCGACAACACCAGGTTATGGGGCATTTGCGGCTCCTTGCCGAAGCCGTACCGCGGGCCCAGGACCAGGGCCGCCACCAGTGCGGCAACGCCGGAATTGATGTGCACCACTGTGCCGCCGGCGAAGTCCAATACGCCGGCGTCGCCCAGGAAACCCCCGCCCCAAACCCAGAAGGTGATGGGCGAGTAAACCAGGAGCGTCCACAGACTGACGAACCACAGCAGAGCCGAAAACTTCATGCGTTCAGCCACGGCGCCGGTAATCAGGGCCGCCGTGATAATGGCGAAGGTCAATTGGAAAACGATAAAGACCGATTCCGGAATGGTGCCGCTCAGGCCGTCCACCGTCAATCCGGCGAGGAACATCCGTCCAAGGCCGCCGAAATAAGCGCTGCCTTCGGCGCTGAAGGCAATGCTGTAGCCAGCCACCATCCAGAGGACGGTCACCAGACAACAAATAGCGAAGCTTTGCATAAGCGTCGTCAGCACGTTCTTCTTGCGGACCATGCCGCCGTAAAACAGCGCCAGGCCGGGAATGGTCATCAACAGCACGATGGCCGTCGAGGTCAGCATCCAGGCGGTGTCACCGGTATCGAGAACGGCCGTTTCCTCGGCCAGGGCGGGGCCGGCGGCCAGCAGGCCCATGACCGTCAATGGCAGGGTGCGCAGAAACCCGGCGCCCTTGGCCGCCACCACGCCGACTTTGGTGTTCGTCTTGTTCATATTCATCCTCCTAGAGTGCCTCTTCGTTCTGGTCGCCGGTGCGAATACGGACGACGCTTTCAAGGTCGGTGACGAAAATCTTTCCGTCGCCGATTTGTCCGCTACGCGCCGCGCCGGTGATGGCTTCCACGACCTGTTCCAAGCGGTCCGAGGATACGGCGACCTCAATTTTCATCTTGGGGACAAAATGAACTTCGTATTCCGCACCCCGGTAAATCTCCGTGTGGCCCTTTTGACGTCCAAAACCCTTGGTCTCGGTCACCGTCATTCCTTCGATCCCGGCCTCGTTCAAGGCCTCGCGCACCACATCCAACTTGGCCGGCTTGATGACCGCCATGACCAGTTTCATAATTCTTCCCTCCTGCTCGCCCACCGGTTTGCGGGTCCGCCTTCTAATTTCAAGAAGCGGGCCAGTTTGTGTGTAATGCACAAAATTGATCGAATCCACCGGATTCCCGGGTGCCCTAGCGGTGCCGGCGCGGCTCTTCGTCGGATAGGGACCTGGGCCCAGGCTGCTCAAGAATTCGGCAGCCGTCATTCTCTGATTAATCTTTGAGCAAGACTCTGCCGTCTGGACTCCGCCGCACCAAAAGCCGATGGTGCCGCCATGGACGCGGATCTCCTCATTATCGGCGGCGGCATGGCGGGTTTGACCCTGGCCGTGGGGTTGGCCCAGGGCGGGTTGACCACGGTGGTCGTCGATCTCGCCGATCCGGCGGGGGTCCTGGAGGCCGGCTTTGACGGCCGGGCCTCGGCGCTTTCCTTCGCGCCCTGCCGCATGTACGAGGCGCTGGGCGTTTGGCGCCACATGGAGGCCCACGCCCAGCCGATCAACGAAATCCGCGTTGCCGATGGCCGCATTGGCGGCGGTGCGGCGAAGAATAACGGCCCCTCGCCCCTGTTCCTGCATTTCGACCAGCGCGAACTGGGGGAAGGACCCTTCGGCAATATGGTGGAGAACCGCCATATCCGCGCCGGGCTCGACGCCGCCGCCTCGACCTGCGGGGAAATCACCAGACTTGCCCCGGCCGAGGTGTCATCCCTGGAGCGCCGCGCAGACGGTGTGCAAGCCACGGTAAAGACAGCCGGGGGCTCGGTGGAGGTTTCCGCGCGCCTCGCCGTGGCGGCGGATGGCCGCCGGTCGGCCACCCGCGAAGCGGCGGGCATCCCGGTCGTGGGCTGGTCCTATAATCAGACGGCCATCGTTGCGACGGTGGAACACGAATACGACCACGGCGGCGTGGCTAGCGAGTACTTCCTACCCGCCGGACCCTTTGCCGTATTGCCGCTACCCGGCAAGCGCTCGTCGTTGGTCTGGACCGAACAGCCGGGCGACGCGAAGACCATCATGGCCCTGGACCAGGAAGCCTTCGACGAGGAAATGCGGGCGCGTTTTGGTGATTATCTGGGGGCCGCCAAAACCATGGGCCCTCGCTGGAGCTATCCGCTGGCGCTTCATAACGCCCGGGCCTACGTCGATAACCGTCTGGCGCTGGTCGGCGACGCCGCCCATGGCATGCATCCCATTGCCGGGCAGGGTCTGAACCTGGGCCTGCGCGATGTGGCTGCCCTGGCCGAGGTCCTGACCGATGCCCATCGTCTGGGGCTGGACATCGGCGCACCCGAAACGCTCGCGCGTTACCAGACCTGGCGGCGCTTCGACAGTTTCCTGCTGCTGGCCGTAACCGACGGCCTCACCCGGCTGTTCTCCAACGACATAAAGCCGCTCAGGCTGGCGCGTGACTTGGGGCTTGATGTGGTCGGAAGGTTGCCGGCGCTCAAGCGCTTTTTCATGCGCCACGCCCGCGGTACCGTCGGCGATTTGCCGCGGCTATTGGAGGGCCGGGAGCTTTAGGGGCCTTAAGAGAATTACCCTCGCCTCCCGCTTTCTTACTCATCCCGGCTGAGGCCGGCGCTTTTCAGGTCGTCGAGATAGCATTGCCAGAGAAGATGCTGATGCTCGCCCAGGTGATAGAGCGTTTCCCAGGAATAGATGCCGCTGTCGTGGCCGTCCTCGAATCTGATTTTCACCGCGTAGTTGCCCACCGGTTCCAGTCCCGCGATGCCGATGCCTCGCCGCCCGCTGACGATAGATTTCTCGCCCGGGCCGTGGCCCTGGACCTCGGCCGACGGGCTTTCCACGCGCAGGAACTCCGCCGGGAAGGAAAATTTCTCGCCGTTGTCGAAGTCGACCTCAAGGATTTTCTCTTCCGACTTCAGGCGAATTTCCGCCGGCCAGGGCTGCGCATCATCGACCACGGACGCTAGGCTTCCTCTTCTATGGCGCGCGCCTCATCCGGCAGCATGATTGGGATGCCGTCGCGGATGGGATAGGCCAGCCCCGCCTGATCGCTGATCAATTCCTGGGCCTGTGCGTCATAGCGCAGCGGCCCCTTGGTCATCGGGCAAACGAGAATTTCCAGGAGCTTGGGGTCCACTGCCGTGTTTTCGCCGCTCATGATGCTATTTCCACTCTGTTACCGTTCAATCGCCACGTAGGCTTTCGCCAAACGATTGGCGGCCCACCGCGCGCGGGGCGCGCCATTCTAAATTTGGCGGCATTCGCCGCCGGGCAGCGGGCTTGGTTCATGCGACTCGCCATTAATGTAAAGCGCCGGTGCTGTCGGGCTCAAGGCCGGCGGTCCCGAATTCCATGAGGGCGTTCAAGACCACGGCCCGTTCCTCCAGCGACCCGGCCTCCAACAGCGCCTGCTTCTCGCGGTCGGCGAACGGGCAAATCATGGACAGGGTGTTGACCAGGGTTTCGTCCGGGGCCTCGCGCACCGACTCCCAATCGGCGTCTAGTCCGGTGTTTTCCAGGAACGCCATCAGATTATGCTCGAGGACCTCCCGTGACACATCCACCGCCGGGCCGACGGCTGCAAGGTCGCTTGTGAATTCACCGTATTGCGCCACGACCTGGCGATAGGGAGTGTCCACTTCGATCTCACGCTCAATGCGAAAGCGGCAAATGCCGAACAGGGAAATCAACAGACGATCGTCGCCGGTTTCGGTGCATTCGGAAATCCGGCCCAGGCAGCCGATGTCGAAAATCGCCGGTGCGGTTGTTGGATCGTCCTCGGGCGCGTCTTTCGGCTGCACCATGCCGATAACCGCGTCCGCGTCGAGCGCGTCCCGCACCATGGCCAGGTAGTGCGGCTCAAATATATTCAAGGGCAGCCTTGACCGCGGCAGCAATAGGGCGCCGCTCAGGGGAAAGACGGGAATCACCTGGGGCAGCATGCTCTTCTGATCTTGGTCCGTGGCGGTCATGTTGATGCTCTAATGTAAAGCCTTCTACGAAAAAAGCAGCGCCGAAAGCCGCCGCCGGCCTTCGACGGTAACGGGGTCGGCGTGCCCGAGTGCCTCGAAGATTTTCAGCAACTGCTCGCGCGCCGCCTTGTTGTTCCAGTCCTGCTTGTGCTCGACAATGACCAGCAGGTGATCGATTGCCGCCTCGTGCGCGCCCTGGCCGGAAAGCGCGCAGGCCAAATCGTAACGCGCCTGCAAGTTCTTTGGGTCGGCATCGACCGCACGCTGCAATTCTTCCGTCTCGCCGCCATCGCCCGATTGCGCCGCCAGTTCGAGCGCCGTGCGCGCGCTCTGTATTTCGGCGTGTTCGGCGTGCTCCTCCGGCACTTGTTCCAGCATGGCCCGCGCCGTGTCGGCGTCGCCGCTGGCCAGGGCCAACTTGGCGAGCCCGGCAATGGCGTTCGGGTTGCCGTCGTCGGCGCGGAGAACTTCCTGGTAGGCGGCCACGGCCGTGCCCGTATCGCCTTCAGCCTCGGCTGCCTTCGCCGCCGCCAGCAAGGCTTCTTCCTGGGCCTGACCGGCGCCGCCCGCGGCCTTGTCAACGAAGGCGCGAATCTGGCTTGGCTGCTGCATGCCGACGAAGCCGTCCGCCGGCTGGCCATTCTTGAACAGGTAGACGGCGGGCACGGACTTGACCTGCAGCTGCTGCGCCAGCCCCTGGTTTTCGTCGACGTTGATCTTGACCAGACGCAGCTTACCGCCCGCCGCGCGTACGCCTTCTTCCAGCATCGGCGTCAGCTGCTTGCAGGGTTCGCACCAGGGGGCCCAGAAGTCGACAATCACCGGAATCTTGGCCGAGGCCTCCATGACATCGGCCATGAAGGTCTCGACGGTGCCGTCCTTGATCAGATCGCCATTGCCACCACCACCGCCAAGGCCGTTGCCGCCCTGGGGCGCGCCGCCGGCGGTCAATGTTTCGTCCGATGTGTCACCAAGATCGTTCATGGCACTGTTGTTTCCTTTTGGCCCGCCACCGGGGATGTGAGCGGCGCGGAGCCTCTCAATCGGCGTCCAAGTCCACAATTTGGGGTCGATGACCGCAACTGGCAATGAATTTCTTCAAATCCGCGGCCTGAATGGTGGTTGTGGCCGTGTTCACCAGGGGGTGATAGTTCAACGAAGAGCTCTCCAGCATGGCCTTGTCCAGCACCACTTTGACCCGAATCTCGGTATCGTTGATCAGCGCGAAGGGGGTGACGGCGCCGGGGCGTACACCCAGCACCTGCCACAACAGCTCCGGCTTGGCGAAACTGAGGCGCGCGGCGCCGATCTGGCGGGCCAGTGATTTCATGTCCAGTTGCCGGTCTTCCGCCACCACGACCATCCAGAGCGCGCTTTTCTTGTCCTTCAGGAACAGGGTCTTGCAATGCTGGCCTGGAATTTCGCCGCGAAGGGCCCGCGATTCCTCCACCGTGTGCAGGGGCGCGTGTTCGGTGGTCTTGGTGATCAGCTCCAGCTCGGCAAGGCGCGCCAAGAGGGTCTCCGGCGACGTCGGCAGGTCAGGCTCGGCAACGCTTTTGCTGGTGTCTTCCATGGCGGTTCCTTGGCTGGCGCGTCTTTTAGCACGTTTCCCGACCAGCTTGGGCCCTTCCGCGCTGCCGGCCCATGCGGCTTGCAAAGCCCATAAGTTGCCCTATGATCTGCCGCCGCGCGGCTCCCTATGGTATAAAGCCTATTGGTTCTTGCGCTGGATGCGGGCGTAGCTCAGGGGTAGAGCACAACCTTGCCAAGGTTGGGGTCGTGGGTTCGAATCCCATCGCCCGCTCCAATCACACTTCTGAAAAACGATTCTAACTGCCGACGGTGTTTGCCTGGCTTGGCCATTGACCGCGCCGGGTGACCCGATAGTTGAGCGGGCAAACATGGGTTAACGCCCTCGTCATGGGCGCGGCAATTCGTGTTAGGGTCCGGCCCCGCGATTTCAAGCGACGGAAAGATTTATGACGGACGGCGGCAACGGCGACGGCAACGGTAATGGCGGCAAGGGAAAGCTGCCGCCCGGCGTGGCCGAGCAGATCAAGGCGGCGGCGGACCAGCATCTGGCCGATCAGGAAGAAGCCGCGGGGGAAGGCGCGCCGGAGGAAGAGATATCGGAAGCGCAACAGGCCGCCAATACCGCCGCCCTTAAGTTACTGCTCCAGGCCAAACTCGACGAGGGCGTCGGGCAGCTGCGCGAACTGGCCAAGAAGCACGATCTGATCTGGCCCGAGGACGAAGACTCTAAAAGCTAATTCCGACGCCAACACCAAAGATGAATGGCGGCATGTTCAGCCCGGCGATCAGGCTGCCGTTGTTCACGCTTATATCGGTGCCGACGAACAACTGGCGCTCTTCGTGGGTGGCGTACCAGCGGCCCGGCTCAACATGATCGCCCGCCGGCAGGCCGCGCCAAAGGGCGCTGTCCACGCCGGACAGAATAACGTCGTCCAGGGGCCGAAGGTATCTCGGATCAATTTCTCCGTTGCCGGCCTTGCTCGCCTGTCCGATCCAACGAAAGGTGACCGACACATTGGGCGACGACGGGGGCACCGAGAGCATGCCCTGGCCAGGGACAACCTCGATTGTCCAGGCGGCGTCGCCTGTGGCTGCCCTACCCGCTGGCTCGGCCTTCGAGAGCGGTATCGAAGCGTACTGGGGGCCGTATTGGTTCGAACCTGCGAGAGTTGCGTTGGCGGTGAGGGTAATCAGGGTTGAGACAAATATTGCGGCGATAATCTTCTGTAACTTCAAAGTCATTTTCTGCCTTGTTTGGTTGGACTTCTGTCCATGAAGGACGATGCTTTCGTCGCTTCCCCGGCCACCGGCTTATGGTAAATGCGTAAGGTAAAATTGCCGTTAAGCACGTCGGCACGGCTGCAAGATCCGGAAAGCCCG
This sequence comes from uncultured Alphaproteobacteria bacterium, assembly GCA_964405515.1. Lineage (GTDB taxonomy): Bacteria > Pseudomonadota > Alphaproteobacteria > JAPYRI01 > JAPYRI01 > CAYOOG01. The sequence goes on from CAYOOG010000006.1 coordinate 29,089, forward strand.
CAGTCTTGAAGGCGTTTTGGGCCATTGATCCGGGTCAAGATAATTCCGGCTTCAGCCATGCTAGATTCCGCGGCGTCCTGAAAATCCCGTCGAAGACGGGTATACGGAGAGGTGCGTGCGTCCATGAAAATTCTGCTTATCAATCCACCGTGCGGCGAACGCACTATCGGCCTTAAGAATCTGGCCCGAATCGAGCCCCTGGGGCTTGAGCTGATCGGCGCCGGCGTTTCCCAAGACCACGATGTCCGGCTGGTGGATATGGAAGTGTGCGCCGGGGATCTGGCCGACATGCTGAGCGAGTTCACGCCCGACATCGCCGGGGTGACGTCCGAAATCGTACACGTGGAAACCGCGATCGACGCCTTGGGCGCGGTGCGCCGTGTGGCGCCTGATTGCCTGACCGTGGTCGGTGGCCAGCATCCCACCCTCTGTCCCGAAGACTTCGACGTGCCCGAGGTCGACCTGGTGGTCCGGGGCGAAGGCGTGGAGGCGTTTATGGAAATCTGTGCCGCCAAGGCCGGGGGCAGTGACGATTTCAGCCATATTGCCGGGCTGATGATCCGCACGGCGGCGGGCCTGAACGCCACGGCGCCACGGCCCTTGCCGGAAACCCTCGACCATCAGCCCCTGCCTGATCGTTCGCTCACGGCGCGCTACCGCAAGGAATACTTTTATCTGGTCGAAGATTCCCTTGCCGCCGTGCGCACCTCGGTCGGCTGCAGCTTTCCCTGCATCTTTTGCTCTTGCCGGGTCTATTCGGAAGGCCGCTTCATCCCACGCTCGCCCGAACTGGTGTTCGAGGAAATCCGCGATCTGGACGAAGAATTCGTCATGTTCTGCGACGACCATTCGTTTCACGATCCCGAGCGCATGCGCAAGCTTGGGCAGATGCTGCTCGACGCCGGCATACGCAAACGCTATTTCGCGTACGCCCGAGCTGATTCCATTGTTGCCAACCGCGATGTCTTCGCTTTGTGGGCGAAAGTCGGTCTGGCGCTGGTGATGACCGGCATCGAAGCCCTGGACGAAGAGGCGCTGAAGCGCACCGGTAAGCGCACCGTTTCGGCGCAAAACGAAGAGGCGGTGAAAATCCTGGGCGAACTGGGAATCGGCATGAGCGCCGGGTTCCTTCTGGAATCTCATTTCCAGAAGGCGGACTTCGATCGCATCGACAAGTTCGTGGCCGACCGGCCCTCGATACTCTTGGCGGAATTCACGCCCTTGACGCCGTTTCCGGGCACCCCGCTGCACCGCAAGGTCTGCGACGACATCCTGACGTCGGACCGTCAGGTTTTCGATCTTCAACATTTCCTGTTCAAGACCGATCTGCCGCCGCAAAAACTCTACGCTTACATGCGGCGCTCCTACCTATGGGTGATCCTGCGCGTGATTGCGCGGCTTGGCCTGTGGCGGCCCGGAAAATTGTTCTCACCAACAGTGCTCCGCTTACTCGGCGGTATCCTGCGGAACTATCTGGCCTTTCGCCGGGCCCATCTCCACGTGCCCGCGGCCCGCCAACCGGCAGAATGACCAACCGCGCCCAGGCGGATCTTCAATACCTCGGTTGGTCCGGCTTTCGTTTGCGCTATGACTCGGGCGAAGAGATTGTCGTCGACCCGCCGGCGGAGGCGGTTCTCGACAGCGGGCGGGACATCTGTCTGTTGATTACCCACGGCCATCCCGAACATATCGAGGGCGCGGCGGCTTTGCTGGCAGACCCGGCCCGCCGGGGCCGGGTAACGGTCGTCGCCTCGCCGGGCATTTGCCGCTTCATGAAGCGCGCCGCCAAGGCAAACGGGGACGACCTGTTTTTCCCCTGCAGGCCGGGCCAGACCATCGAAATCGCCGGGTTGCGGATCGACGCTTTTGCCTGGCGCCACATGACGCTTCTGCCGCCGGGGCTGGGTCCGGCGCTCGGGCACGTGGCGCGTCTGGTCGCCAGTCCGGCTGTGGCGCTGGGCATCGTGCTCCGGGCGCTCAAGGGGCCGCTGCCCGGTCCCATGCTGGGCTTTCGCGTTGCCGCAGCCGGCGGGCCGAAGGTGCTGTTCTATGGCGAGGGCCTGCACCGCAAAACCGACCTCGAGGAGACGCGGCGGCTTGGCCAACAGTGGCCGGCGGATGTCATCCTCGCCGCCGTGGAGCCCGAGGATTGCGACGCGCTACCCGATCTAATCAAGGCCGCCGGGCCGCCTCTCGCCGTGCCCTACCAGGCCCACTGGATCTGGCGCAAGTCCCTGGGCCTGGCGCTTGCCGACATGGACCAGCTGGCCGGACGTCTGGAGGATAGCGGCATCACCGTACGCCGCCTGCGGCCCGGGCATAGCCTCACTCTTGGCCCTTCCAGCGCCGCGCCCGCACCCCAAGGGGATTCATAGAACTTTGGCGGTGCGCCGCGAATCGCGCTAGAGTCCTTTTCGCGTGGAGGGGCCAAGCGGATCAATATGCGCCGGAGGACGGCATGACAAGAAACGCCTTGAGCAAAAGCGAATTTACGACGCTGGCTGCGGCCATCGGCTCCATCGGTGATGTCGGGTTGCGCGCCGCCCTGGCGCTGGAAGTGGCCGAAGTGCTGAATCGCCACAACAAGGACCGCAGCGGCCGCGCGGTCAAGTATGACTGGCCGCGCTGGCAAAGGTTGTGCGACGTCTCCGGCTCGGCCATCAGAAGCGTGCGTTCGGAAACGGCGCAGCCGCGCCTGTTCCTGGATTCCTGAGACGCGCCAGTTCCCTGACATGGCCGAAGACGACAAGAAAGAAATTGCCATCCTGGTCCGGGCCATGGAGCAGTGCCCGGCGTCGGTAACGATAACCGACCTTGAAGGCCGCATCGAATACGTCAATCCCAAGTTCACCGAAGTAACCGGTTATGGGGCGGACGAAGTCCAGGGCCGCAACGCCGGCTTTCTCAAGTCCGGTCATGCCTCCAACGAGATTTACCGCGATCTCTGGCAAACCGTTGGCGCAGGCAAGGCGTGGCGGGGAGAGTTTCACAATCGCCGCAAGAACGGCGAATTGTTTTGGGAGCGCGCGACGATCGCGCCCATCGACGGGCCCGATGGCAAAGTTGCCCATTACCTCGCCATCAAGGACGACATCACGGCCGAGAAAGACTACGAGCAACAATTGCTCTTGCAGGCCAACTTCGACGAAATTACCGGCCTGCCCAACCGCATTCTTGCAATCGACCGTCTGGGCCAGGCGGCGGCGCGCGCGGAGCGGGACAAGAAACTGGTGGGCCTGTTGTTTGTCGACCTGGATAACTTCAAGCAAGTCAACGATAAGCTGGGTCACGAGGCCGGCGATAAAATGCTGGTCAAGGCGGCGCGCCGCCTTAACGACGCGGTGCGCCGCGGTGATACCGTTGCCCGCTTTGGGGGCGACGAGTTTCTGGTTATCCTTCCCGACCTGCAGATGCCCCGTTACGCCGAAAGAGTGTCCGCCAAAATTCTCCAGGCCATGGCCAAGCCCTTTGAAATAGAGGGCGAGGAATTTCTGATTTCCGTCAGTATCGGCGGCACGATTTTTCCGGACGACGGCCAAGATCCGCAGGTGCTTCTGCGTAACGCCGATGCCGCCATGTACCGGGCGAAAGAAGCTGGTGGTGATTCCTACCGGCCTTTCACGACGCACATGGGTTCCATGGCGGCCGATCAAACGACCCGCGAAGCGAGACTGCGTAAGGCCTTGGAACGGGGTGAGTTGAAACTCTATTACCAACCCCTGGTGGCCGTGGCCAGCGGCGACGTGGTTGGCGCCGAAGCTTTGATCCGCTGGCACCACGATGACATGGGTGTCGTCGGTCCGGAAAGTTTCATCCCCATGGCCGAGGATGGCGGGCTCATCGTGCCCATCGGTGAATGGGCCCTGCGCACCGCCTGCAAGGACGCGACGCTTTGGCAAGACTCAAATGCGCCGCCCGTGACGGTCGCCGTGAACCTGTCGTCGCGGCAATTGAAGGAGGCGAGCTTCACCGACACCGTGGCCGCCGCCCTGGCCGATACCGGCTTGCCCGCGGCGGCATTGTGCCTTGAGGTGACGGAACGCATGGTGATGGAAAAACCGGATCAGGCGGGCCGGACCCTGGATGCGCTGCGGCAATTGGGTGTGCAGCTGGCCATCGATGATTTCGGCACCGGCTATTCCGCCATCAGCCACCTTGCCCGTTTCGATTTTGAAATCCTCAAGATAGACCGCTCTTTCGTGCATAACCTGTCGCGTTCCGAAAAGGATGCCGATCTTGTCACCGCTGTCGTGGCTATGGCGCACCGCCTGGGCCTCAGGGTTATTGCCGAGGGCGTCGAGGACGATACTCAACTCGCTTTTCTGCGCGACGGCGGCTGTGATCTTGCCCAGGGCTTCTACCTAGGCGAGCCGGTACCGGTGGATGACTTTACCGAAGTGCTGATGGGCCGTCGCGGCCAGAAGGCGCAGGCTTGATCTTGAGTGATTTCCCTCTGGCTGGAAAACACTCTACGATGGGCCAGCAAGATGGTTTGACCGTTAGACAGGAAGCATTGCTTAACAGGGAAGGAGAAAATGATGGAGTATTCGTACACTGCTCTGGTGACCTTTTTTGCCCTCGCAGTCTATTTCTGGACCAACCTGAAGGTTGGTGGAGCGCGTGCCAAATACGAGATCGCCGCGCCGGCGACCACCGGCAATCCGGATTTTGAGCGCGTCTTCCGGGTGCATCTGAACACCCTGGAGCAGTTGGCAATTTTCCTGCCGGTCTTATGGTTATTCGCGCTGACCTACGGTGACATGTGGGCGGCCATTATCGGAGTCGTCTGGCCGTGTGCGCGGATTCTGTACGCTCGCGGCTATTATGAGGCGGCGGAAAAGCGCGGCCTCGGATTTGGCGTGTCATTTCTGGTCACGGCCTTGCTCTTTCTCGGGGCCTTGACGCACGTTATCCGGGACCTGCTCTAAACCCCTAAAACGCCCTGTTTTTGGCGCTTTCGGGGCACGGCCCCGGGGGCCTGCGGCGTCACGCGTGCGGCATTATTCAGCCGCCGCGCCCCGCCGCCTGCCGCGGCCGTGTAATTTTCTTTTTTCGTCTCAATAAGTCGTTTAGATTCAAAGTCGTATGATGATTGCGGACGTTCGGGCTCTTGACCTGCTTCGGCAATGGTCAGGCGCGCCATGACGGCGCCCCCCGTGTCCGCGGAATAAGGACGAACCCGATGGTTCAGCCCGCCGGTGCGCCGGTGAACGAGATCCTAGAGCAGGTCTCCACGCTCGGTGGCGAGCGGCTCAAGAAGCCCGAGGCCAAAGCCTTCGATGCTTTTGCCGGCGCTTTGTTCCGCCACGTTGCGGACGAGGACATAAAGGGCGCCGAGGTCGAGGCCATCTACGGCGCCGCCCACGCTCTTTGGTCCTTCGCCGCCGAACGCCCGCCGGGGGCGCCAAAGTTGCGCGCTTACAATCCCACCGTCGAGGAACAGGGTTGGACCACCGAGTATACGGTGGTCGAAATCATCAATGACGACATGCCCTTCCTTGTGGACAGCATCACCATGAAGTTAGGTGATCTGGGTCTGGGTATTCACGTGATGATCCATCCGGTGGTGCGGGTGAAGCGGGACGGCAAGGGAATTTGGGCCGGCCTGGCGCAATCCGGCGATGCCAAGGGTGACGGCCTTGGCGCCGAATCCCACATGCACCTTCAGGTCGACAGGATCTCGACGCCGGCGGCCCTCGACGAGCTATGCAATGGTCTGCTGGATATTTTGGGCGACGTGCGCGTGGCGGTGGAGGACTGGCCCGCCATGCTGGAGCGTTTGGCCGCGACTACCGAGACGCTCACGCGCCACCCTCCGTCGGGGATTTCGAGTGACGAAGCACAAGAAGCCGTCGCCTTTCTGTCTTGGCTCGGCGACAACCACTTCACCGTGCTTGGTTATCGTGAGTACGATTTCCAGCCGGGCGGCAAGGCCGAGCCCTTGAAGATCGTCGAAGGTTCCGGACTCGGTCTTCTGCGCGACCCGGACTTTCATATCCTTGCCGGTGCGTCCGGTTTTACCTCGACCTCGGCCGAGGTCTTGCATTTTTTGCGCCAACCCGACCCGATCATTATCACCAAGGCCAACAAACGTTCGACCGTTCACCGCCCCGTCCACATGGATTACATCGGCGTGAAACGGCTCGACAGCAAAGGCAACATGGTCGGCGAAAGCCGTCTTATCGGCCTCTTTACGTCGGTTTCCTACAGCCGCAGCCCGCTGGATATTCCCTTGCTACGCCGCAAGGTCGAGAGCGTCCGCAGCCGCGCCGGGTTCACGGCCTCAAGCCATGACGGCAAGGCGCTGATGCACATTATGGAGACCTTTCCACGGGACGAATTGTTCCAGATCAGCGATGAGCTTCTCTACGAATTCAGCATCGGAATCCTGCGCCTGCAGGAACGTCCCCGCCCCCGCGTCTTCGTACGGCCCGACAGGTTTGAACGCTTCGTCTCGGCGTTGGTTTATCTTCCCCGCGAGCGCTACGACACAGACCTGCGCCAGTCCGTTGAAAAGATTTTGGCTGATGCCTACGACGGTGAAATATCGGCGCAGTACACACAGGTGGACGATTCCAAACTGGCGCGCCTGCATCTTATTGTTAGAACAAATCCGGGCGCGGTGCCCGTGCCCGACGTGGCGGCGTTGGAAAATGACGTGGCGGCGGCGGCACTTTCCTGGGGCGACGCCTTGCGTGACGCGCTGGTTGAGAATCGCGGCGAAGAAGCGGGCAAGAGTCTTTGGTCCCGGTATAGCGACGCCTTTCCCGTAAGCTACCGCGAAGTCTTCAGCGCCACGGCGGCGTGTGCCGACATTGCGAAAATAGAGACCCTATTGCCGGGCGAAGACGGCGGTGAAGGCCAGGACGTGGCTCTGGATTTTTACCGCAATCCGGATGACGCGGCCGAGGCCGTACGGTTCAAGATCTACCACGCCAAGGGCCTGCTTCCCCTGAGCGACTGTTTGCCCATGCTCGAGGGCATGGGTCTGAAGGTGCTGAACGAGCGGCCCTATCATCTGGAATTGGACGACGGCGAGAACGGCATCTGGATGCATGATTTCAGCATGCTGGAAGCCGGCGGCCGGGCACTTAACCTGGATGCCTTGCAGGAAAAATTGGAGAGCGCCTTCGCACGCGTCTGGCGCGGCGAGATGGAGAACGACCGCTTCAACCGGCTGGTCTTGCGGGCCGGGCTTGAGTGGCGTGAGGTTGTCGTCTTGCGCGCCTTCGCCAAGTATTTGCGCCAGGCTGCGGTTCCCTTCAGCCAGGCCTACATGGAGGACACCCTGGCCGCTCATCCGGGAATCGCCCAGCAGATCGTGGCGCTTTTTGACGCACGTTTTGACCCTTCTTTCGGCAAGGATCGCGAAGCCCGGGTAACCGATATTGAATCGGTTATCGAGGCCGGACTCGAAGATGTGGTCAGCCTTGACGAGGACCGCATCATCCGCCGCTACCTCAATCTGGTTCAGGCAATCTTGCGCACCAATTTCTATCAGCGGGCTTTGGACGGCGGCCCCAAGCCCTATATCTCTTTCAAATTCGACAGTCTGGTTGTGGAGGAACTGCCGCTGCCCCGGCCGTTTGTCGAGGTCTTTGTTTATTCGCCCAGGGTCGAGGCCGTTCACCTGCGCGGCGGCAAGGTGGCGCGCGGCGGTATTCGCTGGTCCGATCGGCGTGAAGATTTCCGCACCGAAGTTCTGGGCTTGATGAAAGCGCAGATGGTCAAGAACGTGGTCATCATACCCGTCGGCGCCAAGGGTGGATTTGTGACCAAGCGTTTGCCCGTGGATGGCAGCCGCGACGAGGTTATGGAAGAGGTTGTCACCTGTTACAAGACCTTCATGAGCGGCCTGCTTGATATCACCGACAATCGCAAGGGCGCCAAGACCACACCGCCCAAGGACGTTGTGCGCTACGACGACGACGATCCCTATCTGGTTGTCGCCGCGGACAAGGGCACGGCGACATTTTCCGACATAGCCAACGGCGTTTCGCTGGAATACGGCCACTGGCTGGGCGACGCTTTTGCATCGGGCGGATCGGTCGGTTACGACCACAAGGTCATGGGTATTACCGCGCGGGGCGCCTGGGAGTCGGTGAAGCGGCATTTCCGGGAGCTGGGACTTGACGTGCAGACCGAGTCGTTCAGCGTGATCGGCATCGGCGATATGTCCGGCGACGTATTCGGCAACGGCATGTTGCGTTCGGAACAAATCAATCTGATCGCCGCCTTTGATCACCGGCACGTTTTCATTGATCCCGATCCCGACCCGGCATCCAGCTTCAAGGAACGCGCGCGGCTGTTTGAATTGCCCCGGTCGTCCTGGGACGATTACGACCGCAAACTGATATCCAAGGGGGGTGGCGTTTTTGGCCGCAACCTCAAGGCCATCGAATTGACACCGGAAGTAAAAAAGCTCTTTGGCCTGGAACGGGACACGGTTACACCGGCGGAATTGATCGGCTCTATCTTGCGGGCCCAGGCCGACCTCTTGTGGATCGGTGGCATCGGCACTTACGTCAAGGCGGCGTCGGAATCCAATGTCGAGGTGGGCGACCGGGCAAACGACGGCCTGCGCATTAATGGCGGAGAGCTACGGTGCCGGGTTGTCGGCGAGGGCGGCAACTTGGGATTCACCCAATTGGGACGTGTTGAATATGCCCGTCAAGGCGGTCGCTTGAATACCGACGCGGTTGACAACTCGGGCGGCGTTGATTGTTCGGACCGCGAAGTGAATATCAAGATTCTCGTGAACGCCCTGGTGGCCGAGGGCGAGATGACGGGTAAGCAGCGCGACAAGCTGCTTTCCGAAATGACCGACGAAGTGGCCGAACTCGTTCTCACCAACAATTACCGGCAAGGCGAAGCCATCACTCTTGTTGAAAGTCAGTCGGCGCATCTTCTCGACATGCACACACGTTTCATGCAAACCCTGCAGCGCCAGGGCCGTCTTGATCGTCAGATCGAAGATTTGCCCGACGATGAAGCATTGCAGGAATTGGCTACAAATCACCATGGGTTGGTGCGGCCGGAAATTTCGGTTCTTCTGGCCTATGGCAAGATGACGCTCTACACGGAACTTCTCAACGGCGACCTGCCCGACGACCCTTACCTTGATGCCGACCTTCTGCAATCCTTCCCGGGAAAATTGCAGGCCAAGTACGGCGATCAAATCAAAGATCATCCCCTGCGCCGGGAAATCGCCGCTACCCTTGTCGCCAACAGCCTGGTCAATCGATTGGGCCCGACTTTTGTTACCGGGACCGAAGAAGAAGAGGGCAGCACGGCGGATAGCATCGCAAGGGCTTTTGTCATTGCCCGTGACGCCTTCGACATGCGCGCCCTTTGGCGGCAGATCGGCGAGTTGGATAATCAGGTGCCCGCCGCCGTGCAAACCCGCATGCTGCGGGAGATTGCCAACCTGCTCGGGCGCCAGACCCTGTGGTTCCTGCGAAATGTTTCGGGCGGTGCCGATATCACCAAGGTGTTGGAGGATTATAGGCCGGGTATTGCCGAGTTAATTGGCTGCCTCGAGTCCACGCTCTCGGGCTTCGAGGGCCGGGCGCTGAAGCAGAGGGCAAAAGCCTTGGTCAAGGAAGGTGTGCCGAAAGACCTGGCCGAAAGGGTGGCGGTCGTTGAGCCCCTGGCCTCGGCCTGCGACATCGTCGGCGTTGCCTTGGACCAGGGCCGCCCCGTGGCCGAAGTGGCCGAGGTCTACTTCGCCATTGGCACGCAATTGGGTATCGACTGGCTGCGCGCCAACGCCGAATTGCTGGCGACTGACGATCATTGGGAAAAGCTCGCCCTGGCCGCGGTTGTCGAGGATTTATTCGGCCAGCAGCGGGCACTGACCAGCACCGCCATCCTGTCCGCCGACGGCGGCAATGGGCACCAGGCCGTTGAAGCTTGGAAGAAAGCCAACGCGGATTCGGTCGAGCGCGCCCAGGACCTGATCGATGAGCTCAAGGGCTCCGGCCTTATCACGGTCGCCAAACTGACCTTCGCCAATCGCCGGGTCCGCCGCCTGATCGTGAGTTGAAAACCCCTGGTTCTTGGCCTCATGTACCGTGCGGGGTGACGGGAAGGACTCTAGGGGTATGTGACCCTGAGGCGGATAATTTTCAAAACCCCTACGCCACATTGTGGACGTAATTGTCTAGGATAGTGCCTGAACTGATGAATATGTTCGGGGACGTTTTTTGATTATTTTGAGATTTTTTCCGGCGCTGGTTCTGTCGGCCTTTCTGTGGGCGCACTCCGCCTGTGCGGACGAAGACGGTGAAGGCCCCTACCCTGTGTGGTGGGAGCCAGTGATTGAGTACGCCGCCGAATTTGGCTTCAAATTTGAAAGACTGGAAGACGCCGAAGATTTACTTACCACACCGTCTCCGCACGGTAGGATGTGGGTTGCCCGCAAAGATGAGCCCGAGGAAAACGGCTACGAAATTAATGATTGCGCAACATTGAAACGCCTTGCGGAAAGTAACGATCACAAAGTTTATGTCGGTCAACCCAATTGGTCAGCTTGGGAAAGTTATTACGCCACCAGTTGGGGCACATTCTGCCGAACTTTAGATATATTGAGTAAGGCTATTCCAGCCAAGAAAAGTTTCATTCGTGATTTCTCATTCGATGAAGACGCCCTGGATTATTTACCGGCGTTTGTTGGCGTTGCCATCGCTTGTGAACAGGCATGCCGTTATTTTTTCGCCAATGAGGAACGAATTCCATTTCGGCAAACTCCGCACGACTATTATGAGAGCATCGTGGCGATCGACGAAAAACAGATCGAAATGACCTACACAGAACTCGGCCGTAGACTCGGCACCGAAATAAAACTCTTGGCCCGGGGTGATTTCAATCACGATGGTCTGGAAGACTTATTGATCCGCAGTAATGTCACCCTCCCGAGTTCCAGTATATCAGAATTGTTCGTAGCGTCGCGTGATGCCCCGGACGCCGTGCTATATGTTATTTACCCGGAGCAGCACATATGTTCTGCAGAAACCTACCTTAAGTGTGATCCCGAGATTCACGACATCAGTGAGTGGCGGGATTTGAAGTAATTTTCTCCTAGTCAGACTGAATTCAACCTGAATTAAGCCCTCAAATTAATTTCGATGAGCTGATTCAGCGCAACAATATCGCCGATGGGCTTTTTGCAACGTGGAATGCTCTGGTAAAATGGTTCTGATTTCGCCACACTTTGGCCGCTATTCAGCGTCATTGTTCGGGCATGAGAATATTTAATTCCATGAAATTTCTTTCGGCCATCGCACTGCTCGCGCTACTCACTTTCACTGGCTCCGCCTATGCGCTGGCGGCGGATGAGCAAGGCGAAGGTACCTACCCGGTGTGGTGGGAGCCGGTGATTGAAGGTATGTCGGACTACTACAGCGTCAGGCTTGAGAGGCTCGAGGATTTTGA